>JAFSYM010000140.1 GCA_017450005.1 Clostridia bacterium | reverse complement strand
GTCGGCGACTATTCCGCTGACCGCTGCTCGATCACGATTGGCGCGCAGGGACAGACAGGCGCAACCATTTCGGTGACTTGGGGACAGAGCGCGAGCGAAAGCTATGCATACACCATGACAGGCGACTTCGACGCCGACACACTTCGCATCAACTATTCCGACTGCGAAAAGAAATTCGTAACCTATGACGAAAACGGCGATGTAGCACAGGAGACCGTCGAGTTTACTGACGGCGAAGGCCGCATTCAGTTCTTTGAGGACGGCACACTGCGCTGGGAAGATGAGAACGAAGCGGATCGTCTTGAAGGCATGACGTTCACATTCAACGCCTGACAGATCGGTATTGCTAAGGAAACGCTTTTATGATGTTGCGCATCTTTATGTCGATTTCGGCTGCTGTATAGCGGCGTAAATACAAATACAATCCGGGTGGATTTCACTCTGCCGATATGATTGGTTTTTGAGGGTGATGATGGACCGGACAGGATTAAACCAATAAAGCAAGAGATTCCAAATCATAAAACATCAGGAGGAACACAATGAAAATGAAAAAAACAATTTGCCTTCTGCTTGCGGCGGCGATCGGTGTATCGGCGCTTGCTGCCTGCGGCAAAGAAACCGCGGACGAAACTGCGACTCAATCGGAAACGGCGGCGTATGTTGACGAAGGCGGACAGAACCCGGTCATGAACTTTATCGGCAACTATCAGTCCGACCGCTGCACATTGCTGCTGGAAGCGGATGGAGACAGCGGCGCAAGAGTCACGGCGCATCAAGCCAACGACCCTGCATTGGCCACGGATGCAACCGAGTGGGAATTGACCGGTGATTTTGATGAGACGAGCATGCGCATCACCTATGACAACGCGGTGAAGAAGCTGGTGTCCTATACGGAAGCGGGAGCAATTTCCGGTGAATCCGTGGTATACCAAAACGGCTCGGGGTATATCCGCGTGAATGACGACGGCACACTGACCTGGCACGACAACAATGACCCCGAACTGGCATCCAAAACCTTTATGTATCTCGCCCAGACGGAACCGGCACAGCCGGAGGAAACGCAGCCGACCGCCGTGCCTGCCGCAGCGTCCACTGCTGCGCCTGCGACTGTGACAAACGCCGCAGCTGCCGCCACGGCTAAGGCAACGACTACAAGACCCGCAACCCCCACAAAGCCGACGACCACGACGAAGCCCGCGACGACCTCCACGACCCATACGACAACGGGCGACGACGGACAGAACCCGGTGATGAATTTTGCCGGCACCTATCAATCCGGCAGATGCAGTCTGACCATCACGCCAGACGGCAAAGACGGTGCGACGATCACCGCGACATGGGGCAACAGCGCGGACTGCGCGTCCAAATGGATCATGCACGCCGCTTTCGACCCCGACACACTGCGCTTGACCTACGCAGACAGCACGAAGACAACGTCAACGTATGACGAGAACGGCAATGTGGTCAGCCAGACGGTCGATTACACAGACGGTTCCGGCCGTTTGCAGCTGTTCGGCGACGGCACACTGCGCTGGGAAGACGAGAACGAAGCGGACAGCCTTGTCGGCATGACCTTCTCGGCAAACTGATTTTTGATTGAAAGAGAAACGAGAGAACAGACTTCACGCTGCGGCTTGCTTTTGCGCCGAATAGCTTTACGCTGATCCTTGTGGCATAGCGCAGTATGTCGCCCCGCAGGGGAAGCGCACAAGCCCGGCGTGTCCGAAACCAATAAAGGGAGTTATTTTATGAAACAAATGCAAAAATGGATTGCACTGTTTTGTGCAGCGCTCATGATTATGACCGTGATGCCGATGGCTTTTGCGGCGCAGTCCGATGTGATTGCGACGGGAAACGGCGGCGAAGGGATCACCTGGACGCTGACCGAGGGCGGTCTGCTGACCGTGAGCGGAAACGGTCCGATCGTGGACAAGGTCAAGGTTGAGGTCGATGAGGACGGGAATGAATCCATCGAAATGATTGACTGCATCGGCTGGCAACTCGACCGCGTTCTGGAAGCGCGTGTCAAAGGAATGGATGCGGCCGATGAGGCGCGCGCCCGGTTCGATTTGGTAAAGGAGCTGGTCATCGAGGAAGGCGTCACAGAAATTCCCTATGATGAGTTCAGTGAGATCTATCCCCGCAGCATCACGCTGCCTTCCACGCTGACTCGCCTCGGTTACAGCGCCGTCAATGCCAGCTTTGCTGAAACGCTGACCTTGAACAGCAAAGAGCTTGTCGTGACCGGCGGCGTTGTGGTAGCAGGACATCGAAAAGACACAGCGGGCTATGCATCCATTGATGAAGCAATCGACGCAAAGGTTTCCTATGAAGCGCAAATCGCGGAGATGGCAAAGAAGATGTATGCGGTCTATGACCTCGGCGCGGCATATGCGCTGCAGAACGGTATCGACGATGAACTGACCGAAGAGACGTTTTTCGCCGATTTCAATACGCTGCACGGAACAGACTTTGCTGATTTGGAAGCCTGTATCGCATACTGCATCGAACGGATCAACGCGGATTTCGGCACGCAGTATACAAAAGCCGAGGATGTATACACCATCGTTTCCGGAGAAGACGGCAGCTATGCGGAG
>JAFSYM010000015.1 GCA_017450005.1 Clostridia bacterium | reverse complement strand
GATCGGCGGTTCTTTATTACGTCACTATCGGATGTAATGTCCTTTTCCAAAGCAGCCCGCGCACATTGGGGAATCGAAAATTCTTTGCATTGGTGTTTGGATGTCGTTTTTGATGAAGATCATATCCGTATGCGAAAAGATAACTCTGCTGAAAATATGGCCGTTGTTCGGCATATCGTTTTAAATGTCCTTAAAAACTACCCAACTTCAAAGAAAATAAGCCTTTCCCGCAAGCGTCAGAAATGCGAGTATGACCACGATTTCCTTGCCGACGTCCTTTCTTTCGCTGCGAATAATTTTCATGCGTGAGCCGTGGGCCTGCCTTGACAAATTGTTTTTTTACTGTATAATAAGGGTCAGAAATGAGGTGTCTGCATGCTGCTGACGATCGACGTGGGCAATACAAATATCACAATGGGCGCGTTTGACGGGGACGAGCTGCGGTTCGTATCGCGTCTGGCGACGGAGCGCGCGCGCACAGAGGATCAGTATGCAGTGGAGCTGAAGAATATCTTCTCGCTGTATGCGATTGATCCGTCGGCGTTATCCGCATGCATACTCGGTTCGGTGGTGCCGGAACTGACTGCAGCCCTTTGCGGCGCGGTACAGCGCGTGACCGGTACGCGGCCGATGGTGCTCTCGCCCGGCGTTCGCACGGGACTGAATATCAAGACGGACAATCCCGCCGAGGTCGGCGCGGATCTGGTTGCCGGTGCCGTCGGCGCACTCGCGGAGTACGAGATGCCGTGTCTGGTGCTCGATCTCGGCACTGCGACCAAGATCAGCGTGCTCGACAGAACCGGCGCATTTTGCGGCTGCACGATTTCGCCGGGCGTTTCCATTTCACTTGAAGCGCTTTCATCGCGCACGTCGCAGCTTCCCAGCATCAGTTTCAAGACGCCGGCGTCTGTGATCGGCCGCAACACGGTCGACAGTATGCAGTCCGGCATTGTGTTCGGTGTATCGACCATGCTCGACGGCATGTGTGATAAGATCGAGACGGAGCTCGGCGAGCGTGTGCAATCTATTGTTGCGACGGGCGGCCTTTCGGGCGATATTGTCAAAAACTGCTGCCGCAAGGTGATAATCAATCCTAATCTGGTTTTGGAAGGGCTTCGGTATATCTATCTGAAAAACTGCAAATAATTTTATTCTGCATTATTTTGCGCCGCATCCGTCTCGGCGGAGCGACAGCAAGGAGGAATAAATATGAAAAACCGTTCGCAATCCCAAAGCATCCGTAATCTGGTGCTCACGGCCGTATTCAGCGCGCTGATCATTGTGATGACAGTGACGCCCTACGTCGGCTACATCAGCTATGGCGGAATCGAGATCACGACGCTGCACATTGTGGCGATTCTCGCAGGTGTCTGCCTCGGCCCGCTGTACGGCGCGGTCGTCGGCGGCGTGTGGGGACTGTCCTGCATCGTGCGTGCCTACGTCGCGTTCCCGGTCTTCCTCGATTACGGATTCGGCAACTTCTTCGTGGCGGGTCTGCCGCGCATTCTGGTCGGTCTTGTGGCCGGTGCGGTGTTCTTTGCGCTGAGAAAAACGAAGCTGCCGCAGTTTTTGTCCGCTGCGATTTCCGCCGTTTGCGGCACGTTTACAAACACGGCCTGCGTTCTGACCGCCATGCACATCTGGCAGAACGTGCACAAGGTGGGCGAGATGAGCGATATGCGCGTCATCTTCGGCAACATCTTCCAGACGCTGATCGGCGTCAACGGCCTGATCGAGCTGGCCGCCGCCGTGATTCTGGTGCCCGCGCTTTACCGCGCCGTTTCCAAGGTGATGCAGCGCGCCGGATAACTGCATGAAACCCCCGACTGCCGTACACTTGCTGCGGCAGTCTTTTTATTTCTTGTTTCGGAGGCACGTATGAACGAATTATCGCAACTGTTTGCCGGTGTGAAGAGCGGCGATACGCTCACGCTCGAGCGGGGCAGGGTATACGCCATAGCGCCGGAGGACAGTTTTTATCTGACAGGGCTGTATTTCAGCAACACGGCCAAACGTGACGAAAACCCGCATGGCGAACGCTTCTGCGGGATGTATCTTGAGAACCTGCGGGATGTGACGATCGACGGAGGCGGCGCGACTGTACTGATCCATGGAATCATGACGCCGTTCATTTTCAAAGCATGTCAGAATATCCGTATGCGCAATCTGACGATTGACCACTTCCGCCCGACGATGAGCGAAATGACCGTGGTCGAGAGCGCACCGGGCGAAGCGACCGTGCGCATCCAGCCGGAGTTTCTCTACCGCATCGAGGACGGTGTGCTGTTCTGGCAGTCCGAACCGTCTGCTTCCGGCGCGCCGTATTGGGAAATCCCGTACAAGGGACCGAAGGTGCTGACAAACGCGTTCGACCCGCACACCGGCATCATCGGCGATATGCTTTGCGGCGAAGGCGACGCGCGCCCCGGTTTTCCGGACGTGACGCAGTTTACGCCGCTCGGCGGCGGTCTTGTGCATCTGCGTTTTCGCGACACGAAAAAATACCTCGCGCCCGGTACCGTCGCGCAGGCGCGGTGCATCCGACGCGTGCAGACGGGCGGTGCAATTGATGACTGCGCGGAAGTGACGCTCGAAAACCTGCGCATACACTCCATGAACTGCTTCGGCATTCTCGCGCAGAACAGCCGCGACGTCACATACGATGCCATCGAGTGCGTGCCGAAGGCCGGACGAACCGTCGTTTCGGATGCGGATTTCTTCCATTTTTCCGGCTGCTCAGGCGCAGTGCGGGTGCAGAACTGCCGCGCGATGGGCGCGCACGACGACATCATCAATATCCACGGCACGCATCTGCGCATCGTGGAAGCGGATCGCATAGCAAAAACGCTGCTGCTGCGCTACAGCCATCCGGAGTCGTGGGGATTCAACCCCTATGTGCCCGGCGACCGGATCGAATACGTGTCGGGCGATACGCTGCTGCCGTTCGGCGAAGCAGTCGTAACGGATGTGCGCAAGGTGAACGACACGGATTTCCGCGCTGCGGTCGACGCGATTCCCGATCGGCCGTTTGCGCCCAACGACGTGGTGGAGAACGTGACGCGCACGGCGTCGCTGACGGTAGAGAACAACGTTTTTGAGCGCATTCCGTCCCGCGCGATTCTGTGTACGACACGGCAGAATGTCGTCATCCGCGGCAATACGTTCCGCTGCATGGGCGCGCCCGCGCTCTGTGTGGCGGACGACGCGAACTTCTGGTTCGAGTCCGGCCGCACCGGCACGATCCGGTTCGAGAACAATACCGTGATCGACTGCGGCGCGCGGGAGACGGACAGCGGCTGCGACGTGATCCGTTACGAGCCGGTCGTGCTCGACAAAACGTCCGACACGCCGGTACACGATACGCTGATCGTGCGCGGCAATCGGTTTGAGAATACGCTCGCCGACCGCTATACGATCAACCTGAACTACGTCCGCTGCGCGCAGATCGAAAACAACACATCGAATGTTACGCTCTGTATCCGCCGCGGCAAAGGCGTGCAGAGCGTGCAGACGGAAGGAACTATTTCTGTTTTTTCAGAAAACGCTTGACATTTACCCTGCGTAAAAGTGTACGCTTAACGCACAAAGGGGTGATCGCCATGAAAATGAAAGAGGTTCTCCGGCAAACCGGATTGACGGATCGTGCGGTTCGACTGTATCTCGACGAACGACTGATCTGTCCGTCCGTTTCCGAGAACTATACGGGACGAAAAAGCATAGACTTCTCACAGGACGACGTCGACCGGCTGCGGCAGATCGCGCTGCTGCGTCGTGCGGATTTCTCGATCGCGGAGATCCGCAGCATGATATCGGAGCCGCTTGAGATCGGGGATATCCTGCGCGAGCACGTCCGCACGCTCTCGGATGAATCACAGCGTCAGGAGCAGATCGTCCGTGCGCTGGAGACGGTCACACAAACGCCCTGCACGCTGCAGGACGTCTGCGCCGCTCTGGAAAATGCCACGCGGGAGAATTGTATACCGCCGGATGATCTGCAGCCGGCGTATGTGCTGGAATCGGAAAGAGCCTTTGTGCGCTTTACGCGATGGTTCAGCGGCATTTTGTTCCTTCTCGGCGCAGGACTTCTCGTCTTCTCTTTTGTGTTCTGGAAAACGCAGTTTCGATTCTGTACCTTTACGCCGGAGTTTCTTTCGGCCGTCTGGCTGCCGTGTCACGTCAATCCGATCGCATTGACGGTCATGAACGGCGTGATGCTGTTATTGGGTAAAAATGCGCAGCGGCTTCTGCGCCGCAGATTTGCGGTGAACGTGCTGACGATCCTGTCCGTGATCGCGGTGATCCTGTCGTTTTTCTCCACGCTCATATGCGCTTACGCGTTCCCCGCCTATCTGCATTCGGAAACGTCCGATCCGGCGCAGTATCTGCGGCTGGACAAGGGAATGCAGGAATCGCGTCAGCATCCGGAGATTTTTGACGCGCTGTTCCCGCAGGAGATCCCGCAGGCTGCCGGGGATGGCGGGGGCGTTTGGCCGCGCAACAGCGGATTTGCGCATACGACGCGCTATTATTACGCATACGTGGACTGCTTTGCGGCGGAGTACGACGTTTTTGCACAGTGGACGCTGCCGCAGGCGGAATATGACGCAGCCAAATCGGCGGCGGCGAAGCACGCCGTCCGGACCGAACACAAAGGCGCATGGACGTGTATCAGTTACACAGATATATCTGATTATGACCCGGCAGACGGATGCGAAGTGCTGCTGTTCGCCTATAACGACGCGACGCGCACGGTGCGGTATATCGCCGCGCTGTCGCATTATGAGGATACGGAACCGTATTATTTGTCGCTCGATTGGTGAGTGCTTTGGTATAATATAATATGAAAGACCGCCGTCCGGTATCGGGCGGCGGTTAGTGCTTTGGATACTGATGACGGCGAAACTCAGAAATACTTGTCCAGGATCGCCTGCATCTGATCGGCGTTGTCCGAAATAAACAGCCAGACGTACAGATCTCTGGATTCGACCTTGCATTTGCGGATCATGGCATACTGTTGCGGCAGATAATTCTGCATTTCGGCGGCGGCGTTTTCCAGCGACGTTTCCAGACATGCGCGGATCTGCGCTGCGCTTTCGGCGTCGGCGGCGCGAACGAGCACGATCTCGTCCTTCTCATAGCCGTTGCTGTTGATGCAGGCGGCGCTGTCCGCGCACCACTGCGGCTCGAGTCCGAAATAGTCGATCAGGTCGTCCTGCGTGAGCGTCATCATTTCCGGCAACGTAACGCTGCCCAGCATTTCCTGCATCACACCGGCCAGGTCAATGGCGTCGGCAGGCGTATTTGCGCTCTGCGGCTGTGCTGTAGTGTCCGTCGGCGCAGTGGTCGTACCGCATGCCGCTGCCGCAAAAACAAATACAGCGGTCAGGACGGCTGTCAAAATCTTCTTCATCGTAATCCCTCTTTCACTGTCATTTATTCTCCGCAGAATGTTTTGGTCAGATACTGCACCCACGCGGCGCTGCCTTCGTTCGACATGTGGATGCCCATGGCGCCCGGATCACCGCAATAGCTCTTTTTCAGATGCCCGCTCTCATCGGACAGCACGTGATAGATATCGACGTATGTGTAGCTGCGTTCGTCACATACCTGTTTTAAATACGCGTTGAATTGCCGGATGTTGTCATTGTTGAACCGACCGTGTTCCATGCCGCTGAGAATCGGCGTGACGGACTCCAGATAGATGGCAACATCGGGGTTCTTGCTGCGGATGCGGTCAAGCTGTGTTTTGACGTTCTGCTTCCATTCTTTCTCACTGTAGGCGGCAAAGTCGTTCATGCCGAGCATGATGAACACTTTCTTTGCGCCGCAAAGCTGCACGCCGTCTTCGATCCGGACTTTTTTGCCTTTATACGTGGGATGCATACTTTCTGCGCTCACACTGCCGATTGTGTTGGTGTAGCTCATACTGCCGAAGCAGAGAAACTGTGCGGCGCCCAGACAATCCTTGCCCTTGTTGCGCTGCGCAGTCGTGTAGTTGCGCAGACCCAGCGTGACGCTGTCGCCAACGAATACCGCGTCGTTGAAAAAGGCGGGATCGGCTTTCGGCGCGGTGCGCTGATCGATTGCGGAGCGCCACTGTTCTATCAGGGATTGCCGCGTCGTCCCGGGCTGCGTTTGCGCTTCGGCGGCGGTTGTGGCCGTCTCTGCCGGCGGAGCAGTCGTCGTTGTCTTCGTCTGCGTCGTCGTAATCTGTGCGGCCGATGCTGTTATTTCACTTTGTGAAACGGTGAAGTCCGGCGTTTCGGCTGCTGTTTCGGCCGCAGAGGTATACTCGGTTGTGTAGACGGATTCCGTTTCGGTTGACGTGTCGTCTTCGTTATCATATCCGATGGTCTCCCCAATCGTTTGCATGGTGGTATTCGTTGTATCCTGATCCTGCATGCAGCCTTCTGCGGCACAAAGCAGAAAAAGAAAAGCTGCAACTGCAGCGAGCGTTTTCTTCATAGTATTTTCCTTACTTTACGAATGGATTGACGTCGGTCTGATATTACATTTTTCGACCCTGTTTGCATGATACCATGTTCCGAACCGTTAGTCAATACAGTACGAAAAAGAATTTTTGCAGCCTTTGCTGGCCGTGTGTTTGCACGCATACAACGAAAAACCGCCGTCCGGTTCGTCGGGCGGCGGCAGTGCTTTGCTTTAAAAAAATCAGTCGATCACGGGCAGTGTAGCCAGACTTTTTGCAAGATCCTCGTCGGTCGGAATATAGTCGGTCATCTTGCCGTCGTGGAATTTCTCATAGGCGACCATGTCGAAGTAGCCGGTGCCGGTCAGACCGAAAACGATTGTCTTCTCTTCGCCGGTTTCCTTGCACTTGAGCGCTTCGTCAATGGCGACCTTGATCGCGTGGCTGCTTTCCGGTGCGGGCAGAATGCCTTCGATTCTGGCAAACTTCTCCGCCGCTTCAAAGACCTCGGTCTGCGGCACGGACACCGCGCGCATATACCCGTCGTCATAAAGCTGCGAGAGAATGGAACTCATGCCGTGATAGCGCAGGCCGCCGGCGTGGTTCGGTGCGGGAATGAATCCGCTGCCGAGCGTGTACATCTTTGCCAGCGGGCAGACCATGCCGGTGTCGCAGAAATCGTAGGCATACTTGCCGCGCGTGAAGCTCGGGCAGGAGGCGGGTTCCACGGCCACAATGTCGTAATCCGCTTCGCCGCGCAGTTTCTCGCCCATGAACGGCGCAATCAGGCCGCCAAGGTTGGAGCCGCCGCCGGCGCAGCCGATGATCATATCCGGCTTGATGCCGTACTTATCGAGCGCGGTCTTGGTTTCCAGACCGATTACGCTCTGGTGCAGCAGCACCTGATTGAGCACAGAGCCGAGTACATAGCGGTATCCTTCGCTCGTTACGGCGACTTCGACCGCTTCAGAGATTGCGCAGCCGAGACTGCCGCCCGTGCCGGGGAAGCGTTCGAGCATTTGACGGCCGACGTTGGTCGTATCGGACGGGGAGGGGGTGACGGACGCGCCGTAGGTGCGCATTACTTCACGGCGGAACGGTTTCTGCTCATAAGAGACCTTGACCATGTAGACCTTGCAGTCGAGATCGAAGTAGGAGCAAGCCATGCTCAGCGCGGTGCCCCATTGACCTGCGCCCGTTTCGGTCGTCACGCCCTTGAGTCCCTGCTTTTTGGCATAGTAGGCCTGCGCAATGGCGGAGTTGAGCTTGTGCGATCCGCTGGTGTTGTTGCCCTCGAATTTGTAGTAAATCTTGGCGGGCGTGCCGAGTTTTTCTTCCAGGCAGTACGCGCGTACCAGCGGGGAGGGACGGTACATCTTGTAGAAGTCGCGGATTTCCTGCGGAATCTCAAAGAACGGCGTATCGTTGTCGAGTTCCTGACGGATCAATTCCTCACAGAATACGGGCGCCAAATCCTCTGCCGCCATGGGCTGATGTGTGCCGGGGTTCAGCAGCGGAGCGGGCTTGTTTTTCATGTCGGCACGCAGGTTATACCATGCGGTGGGCATCTCCGATTCGTTCAGATAAATTTTGTACGGGATCTTACTCATGTTTCGCTACCTTCCTTTTCAAAAAGTTTTTATGTCAAGGACAGGGGAAACAAAAAACCTGTCCCTGCAAACGCATTTGCTGGGACAGGATGTAAACTTCCTGCGGTGCCACCCGGCTTGACGCGAACGAACGCGCCCACTTTGTGCGTACCATCATACGCCGACCTTTGATCACGGAGAGTCCTGCTCCGTCTCGCATACTCTGAAGCGCCGCTTCATTTCCGCTTGCCCTCAGAAGTCCATTCAGCCTTGCGATACTCTGCCACGATCCCACCATCCGCGGCTCTCTGCGAGAGCGGAAACAAAACCTACTCACTCTTCCTCAACGGTTTACCGCAGTATAGCACCTGCGATTTTTGAAGTCAAGTCTTTTTGGGAAAAATAGCAAAAAAATCTAAAAAATTTTTTAAACGATTGTTCCGCCGCCCAAAACCACGTCGCCGTCGTAGAGCACAGCGGCCTGTCCGGGTGTTACGGCGCGCTGCGATTCGTCGAACAGAAGATGTACCGAATTGTCGGAAGTGGGGATCACGGTGACGGGCTGCTCCGGCTGTCGGTAGCGCAGCTTCACTTTGCATCGCAGGGGCGACTGCGGCGCGCAGCCGCTGATCCAGTTGAACGAGTCGACGTCAGCCTCAGCGCGGTACAGCTCGTTTTCCCGTCCGAGCAGCACGGTGTTTTCCGCCGGACGGACACCGCACACATAGTACGGCTCCGACGAAGCGATCCCGAGCCCTTTTCGCTGGCCGATCGTGTAGCGGATAATCCCTTTGTGACGGCCGACAACGCAGCCGTCCGCCGTCACAAAGTCGCCGTCCGCAAATGCTCTGCCGCTGATTCGCTCCACGGCGGCGGCATAATCGCCGTCCGGTACAAAACAGATGTCCTGACTTTCCGGCTTTTGCGCGTTGCACAGATCCAGTCTGGCTGCAGTCCAGCGCACCTGCGCTTTTAAAAGGTTTCCAAGCGGAAAGCGGATGCGCGAGAGCTGCGCCTGCGTGAGCATATACAGCACGTAGCTCTGATCCTTCGCTTTGTCCGCCGCTTTTTTCAGCACGTATTGCCCGTCGATCTCGGAAATCTGCGCATAATGCCCCGTGGCCAGCACGTCATAGCCGAGCACTTCGGCACGCTGCAGGAGCTTATCAAATTTCATGAATCGGTTGCAGTCGATACAGGGGTTCGGCGTGACGCCGCCGGCATAACTGCGCGCGAACTTTTCCATGACACAGCGGCGGAAGTCCTCGGTGAAATTGAAGACGTAATGCTTCATGCCCAGTCGGTAAGCCGCACTGCGCGCATCCTCCACGTCCTCAAGCGAGCAGCAGGTTTTCGCGCGGGAAACGCCGGCGTCCTCGTTTTCAAACAGCTTCATGGTCACGCCGGCACAGTCATAACCGGCCTCTTTCATCAGATAAGCGGCAACGCTGCTGTCTACGCCGCCGCTCATGGCGATCATTGCTCTTGCCATCTCTTTATCCTCTGCGCACGTCGCCGCGGTCTGTCACGATCTCATAGCCTGCCGTCCGCACACGCGTTTCCAGACACGCGCGGCATTCCGCGGCTTCTTCACCGGTGCAGAGCTTGTTGTCATATAAGGCGTACTTTTCCCGCGTCTCGGTCGGGGACAGGTTCGGCATCACGACGTTTGCGCCCGCACGAAGACCCATTTCGCGCCCCTGCGGATGAATGGTGCCCAGCGCGGTGGTTGCGGGCAGCAGCGCATGCGGAAACAGCAGGCGCAGGACGGCAAGCAGCCGCAGCGTCAGCGCGAGAGAACCCGCATTCTCGTTCGCAAAAGGCGTATTCTGCGCCGGAATGAACGGCCCTATGCCGATCATATCCGGATCGAGCTTCTGCAAAAAGCGCAGATCCGCCAGCAGGTTTTCGGCAGTCTGACCGGGCGAACCGACCATAAATCCGCTGCCGACCTGATAGCCGATCTCCTTGAGGTCAAACAGGCACCGTTTGCGGTTTTCGGCCGAGAGCGACGCGGGATGCAGCGACGCGTAATGCGCGTTGTCGGCTGTCTCGTGCCGCAGCAGATAGCGGTTTGCGCCCGCTTCATAGAAGGCGCGGTAGCTATCGCGGCTTTTCTCACCGATCGACAGGGTGATTGCGCAGTCCGGAAAGCTTGTGCGGATCGCCTGCACCAGATCGCAGATGCGCGCGTCGGTGAAATACGGGTCTTCACCGCCCTGTAAAACGAACGTTCTGTAGCCGAGCGTATAGCCGTTCGCACAGCAGGCGAGGATCGTCTCTTTGTCCAGACGGTACCGCTGTATTTCTTTATTCGAGCAGCGTATGCCGCAGTAATAGCAGTCGTTTTTGCAGTAATTCGTAAACTCAATCAGGCCGCGCACAAAAACAGCCTTGCCGTACACACGCTGCCGCACCGCGTCTGCGGCGGCAAACAGCGCGTCGTCAAAGGCGTCTGTACGCAGCACAGAGAGCATGGCCTCGTCCGGGAGGTCATGCTCGTCCTTCAGTTTTTCCATGTATTCGTTCATACGTGACAGTGTTCGCAGCTTCCGCAGTCGGGGAACTGCGCGGAATCGTATGCAATGCCGTGCCGATCATAGTAATCTTTAATCGCCGCCTTGATCGCTTCTTCCGCGAGAACGGAACAGTGCAGCTTGTGCGCCGGCAGACCGTCAAGCGCTTCGGCGACGGCTTTGTTGGTCAGCGTCAGCGCGTCGGCGAGCGGTTTTCCCTTGATCATCTCCGTGGCCATAGAACTCGACGCAATCGCGCTGCCGCAGCCGAACGTCTCGAACTTGACGTCGACAATGACGCCGTCCTCGATTTTCAGATAGATTTTCATGATGTCGCCGCACTTGGCGTTGCCGACTTCGCCCACGCCGTCCGCGTCTTCAATCACGCCGACGTTGCGCGGATGGCGGAAGTGATCCATCACGACTTCACTGTATAATGCCATATTCAACCCTCATTTGAGTATAAAGTTTTGTTTGCCCTGCATCAGACTGCGCCAGACAGGGGACATCGAGCGCAGATACGAGACGACTTCCCTGACGGCGGTGATGATTGTCTGCACGTCATCCTGAGTATTATCTTCGCTCAGCGTCAGCCGCAGCGATCCGTGCGCGATCTCGTGCGGACGTCCGATCGCAAGCAGCACATGGCTCGGATCGAGAGAGCCGGAAGTGCAGGCCGAACCGGAGGACGCGGCGACGCCGCGGTCGTCAAGCAGCAGCAGGAGCGACTCGCCCTCGATCCCCTCAAAGCAGAAGTTGACGTTGCCGGGCAGTCTGCGTGTGCTGTCACCATTCAGGATGCAGTGCGGTATTGCGGACAGGCCGTCGATCAGCGTATCGCGCATTGCGTACAGCTTCTGTGCGTTCGCATCGAGATTGCGTACCGCCTCTTCAAGCGCCGCCGCCATGCCCATAATGGCGGGGATGTTTTCCGTTCCCGCGCGTTTGCCGCGTTCCTGTGCGCCGCCCTCGATGAGGCTTACCAATCGTGTGCCGCGCTTTGCGGCAAGCACGCCAATGCCCTTCGGACCGTGAAACTTATGCGCGGAGAGACTGAGCATATCTACGTTGTCCGCGCCCATATCAACCGGAATGTGTCCGACTGCCTGTACGGCGTCCGTGTGAAACAGCACGCCCTTTTCGCGGCAGACAGCGCCGATTTCACGGATGGGCTGCACGGTGCCGATCTCGTTATTGGCGTACATGACCGTGACAAGACATGTATCCTCGCGTATGGCCTGCGCAACCTGTTCTGGCGCGACTATGCCGTTTTCATGCACGTCCAGCAGTGTCACGGCAAATCCCTGCTTCTCCAGCTTCTTCAGCGTGTGCAGAACGGCGTGATGCTCGAACGCGGTGGAGATGATATGCTTTTTGCCCTGCTTCTCACCGGCGGCCGCCGCAGACAGAATTGCCTGATTGTCTGCCTCGCTCCCGCCGGAAGTGAACGTAATCTCTCGCGCTTCGCAGCCGAGACAGGCGGCTATGCGTGCGCGCGCGTCTTCAAGCGCTTCTTTTGCCTGCTGGCCGAAGGCGTACAGGCTGGAAGGATTGCCGTACAGCTTGTCCATGTACGGCAGCATGGCGGCGATCGCCGACTGACTCATCCGGGTCGTCGCCGCATTATCTGCATAAATCATGTGCTTTGCCTCTTAATCCGCAAACAGCGGCGTCGAAAGGTACCGGTCGCCCGTGTCGGGGAGAAGTACGACGATGTTTTTGCCTGCGTTTTCGGGACGGCGGGCAAGTTCGATTGCCGCGTGCAGCGCAGCGCCGGATGAGATGCCGACCAGTACGCCCTCACGCGCCCCCATCTGTTTGCCGGCCGCAAACGCATCCTCATTGGAAACCGGAATGATTTCATCGTAGATCGACGTGTTCAGCACGTCCGGTACAAAGCCTGCGCCGATACCCTGTATTTTATGCGCGCCGGCAACGCCTGTGGACAGCACGGCGGAAGTTGCCGGTTCGACCGCCACAACCTTGACGGCAGGATTCTTCGATTTGAGGTATTCGCCCACGCCCGTGACTGTGCCGCCCGTGCCGACGCCGGCGACGAAAAGATCAACCTTGCCGTCTGTATCGTTCCAGATTTCGGGACCGGTTGTCTCGCGGTGCGCCTTGGGGTTCGCGGGATTGACGAATTGTCCGGGGATGAAGCTGTTCGGAATCTCGGCAGCAAGTTCCTCTGCCTTGGCAATCGCGCCCTTCATGCCTTTGCTGCCCTCAGTCAGCACCAGCTCCGCGCCGTATGCCTTCATCAGTTGACGGCGCTCGACGGACATGGTTTCGGGCATGACGATGATGATGCGGTAGCCTCTTGCCGCCGCAACGGACGCCAGGCCTATGCCCGTATTGCCGCTTGTCGGCTCAATGATGACGGAGTCGGCGTGCAGCACGCCTCTTTGCTCGGCGTCGTCGAGCATGGCCTTTGCCACGCGATCCTTGACGGAACCGGCGGGGTTGAAGTATTCGAGCTTCGCAAAAATACGTGCGGCCAGCCCTTCTGCCTTTTCGGTGTTGACCAGTTCGAGCAGCGGTGTGTTGCCGATCAGCGCGTCGGCGGAACGATAGATATTCATTACGATCCCTCCAAAACATATAAGTTTAATAGGTTATGGATACAATACCACAACAGATCATATTTGTCAAGCATTTTTGAAAAAGTTTTTCGATGCTCACAAAAAAAGCTGGGGGATAGAATAAACGACCTCTTGATTGTCATTGCGAGGAGCCGTAGGCGACGCGGCAATCCGTTTCCTTTTGCTATTGTCTGAATGTATTCACGGGGTACGGATTGCTTCGCTGCGCTCGCAATGACAGATTCTTTACCATGTTTTTTTCGATTGACCATTTTTCTGTAACGAACATAAAAAGGCTGCCGGAACAGACTTAAATCCGTTTCGGCAGCCCATGTATACGGTACTCTTTTATCGGATCGCCACGATGCAGTAGCGGTAGCCGAGCCTGTTGAGCTGCGGCATTCCGCCCGCATAGTCGCTCTGGTCGCTGAACACACGCAGCGTTCTGCCGCTCAGCTCCAGCCCGGTGCTGTTTCCGGACGTAGTGGCGCATGCGCTGTAGTAATCCACACGCTGGTATGATGCGTTGAACTGCACCGGCGGCGCATCAATGACATACACGCGCACAAACGCCGGTTCAAAATCCAGCGAAAACTGACGCGAGCCCGTGCCGGTTCCCGTGTATGTCATGATGAACAGCGGGTGGTTCCACAACTCTTTTTCCGCAGTGCTTGCATGGATGGATGCGTCGCGGATATGTGTCCCGCACAGCAGCTCTTTGTCAAAGAACGACTGAAAATTCATGTCGGAGGAGATCGCGGGACAAAATTCGGCGGTTATTTTCACGTATCCCTGCAGCACCAGCGCGTCCGTGTCCCGATCCTCCGTGATGCCGCCGCACCCGGATTCCTCGATGTGCAGGTTCGAGGCGAAGTTGAGCGCGTCGATCACGTTGGAGAATACCTCGTGGCAGGTGTGACCGCCGCGGGAGAAGGGGACATGTACGTCCAGACGTATCTGCATGGCGGCAGAGCGGCAGTATTCCTGCCGTTCGAGCACGCCGTTTCCGTTGTCGCGGAACTGGTCGGTCAATATGACCGACTGCAGTCCGATGGCGACGATGACCTTGCGCAGCGGCACGGCCTTCTTTATGGCCGGGTACTCCGTCAGGAACGTGACGTCGGACAATTCGGATTGCGATTGGAGCCAACGGACGATATCGCCCGGCAAAGCGCTGACAGAGCTCATAAGGATTCCTCGCTTTCTTCCACGACCGTGCGAACGATCGCCCATACATAGTAGAGCTGTTCGCCGCAGTAGACCTTTTCGGCTCGGTCGATGCGGTACCGCTCATTGCCTATGCACAGCGTCACGTTGTCCGCCAGTGCAGTCAGATCATGCTCCGGCGGGCCGATATACAGGTAGTAACCCTGTGCATTGTAGCCGATGCGTGTGTTCACGCCGTAGAGATACATTTTGTTTTTATACCGCAAGGGCTGCAGAAAGCAGTGAAACGGCGTGCTTTCCCAGCCGTCCTCCTGCTTCAGTTTTGCCTTGCGGCCGTATCGGTCGATGAATTGTGCGATATGCATTTGCGTCTCCTTTCAGGCTTGCCGGGTGCAGATTCATACGCTGCGGAACAGAAATCCGTCGTCACGCAGCAGCTCCAGCGCGGGCAGCATCAGCTCGTCGCGCACCTTTGCGGCACGCACGAGCACGGCGTCGCCCGCACGGTGCACCGTGACGTCGCCCGCTTTGAAGTAGGTCATTTCGGCGTCCTCGGCGCATTTGCGCAGCATGTAGCTGTAGTAAGCGTGTCCGGCCGCGGCGCGCGCAAGTCGCGGATCGGTCGGATCTGCCGTGTCTTTCAGCCGCGCCGTGAGCGTTTCTGCTGATGCGCGGCAAATCGCGAGCAGATCGCCCCGTTCATCGTCCGCGACCGGCAGGAGGGTGTGCAGACATGCCAGTACGTTCCATTCGTTCATGCCGCGCCTCCGTCAGATATGCAGAACGCGCGATGCGTCGCGGAAGATCTTTGAAAAGCCCGTGGTTGCGGTAATGGCGGCGCGTTCGATCTGACGGTCGATCAGCTTGTCAAACTCCGTCGTTACGTCGCCTGCTTTAATCATTTCCAGTGCGCAGGTGTTGTCCAGACCGATCACTTCATCATCCGCAACCGCGCCGGAACGCAGAAGCTGTGCGCCGATCGGTGTGATCATCTTGCCGGTACTCTGGAAAGAGAAGCCGGCGTTTGCATCCTGAAATGCAGGGAGCTTGAGCAGCTTTGCGAGTGTGGCGGGAGAGGCGATCATTGTGCGCAGGCTGTAGGGAGAAAACAGGTTCCAGAAATCCACCAGATCGTCATAACTGATCGTGTGGTTTGTCGTATCTGCAACATTCATGACCGCAGCAGCGTTGTTGTTGCCGTCGCCGTTGCGAAGCGTATCGACCGCATCGGCAAACTGCATGCGGGCGATATATGCGCCAATCTGCTTGAGCGTGATCGTGAACAGATCGAGCTTCTGGAATCGGATTGCCTCATAGGAAGCGGTCAGCATTCTGCCACGCTTGTGCAGACGCACCAGGTTTTCCTGTGTGCGCACCTGCGTTTCGGGAATGAACGCACCTTCCGCGACCGGCGAAAGCACACGGTCAGCGTCTGTCGGAACAGATTCAATCGAACGATAGTCGAGCGAGTCAATCTGCGTGGTGGCGGCGACGATGGAAGAGAGCAGATCCGCTTCCTCCATGCCCTGCCGTACCGCGCGCGAGACGTATTCCGGAAACAGTGCCGCCGAATCGGTTGTGGCGAAGAACTTCTCCACCGCGCTGCTGCCGGGACCGCTGATGCGGATGTCAAAACGCTTGAGCTGGCGCTGGTATGCGTCCAGTCCTTCAAGCGCGGTACCCTTGTACTGTTCGGACGGGTCAAGCGCTTCGAGCGCCCCTGTGAAGGATCGCCCTGTGGTGTACAGACCCTTTTCCAGTCTGAGCGAATCAAATGCCATGTGTCATTCCTCCTTTTACAGAATACAGGTCACGGTTCCGGCCGTTTCATCCACGGCCAGGATGAGTACGTTCGACCCGTTTTCGACGGACTTGACGCCGCCTTCACCGTCGGCGGCCAGAACGGCGGGGCCGACCTGCGGCAATGTGCCGGAGCAGGGGAGCGTCATGCTGCCGCGCATCTGTACGCAGCAGAAGCGTTCGTCGCCGGTGAGTGCAACGCCGATGAAAGCGTCGTCCGCTTCGGCGGCGGAAACCGTGAAGCTGTCAGTCAGCTTGACGGGCGTGCCCGCGCTGATCGGACCGGCGGTACACATGGTCAGAGCGGCCTGTAAGAAACCGTTTGCGGAAAGATTCATATGAATACCTCCATTAGATTAAGAATGCGCCGTTTGTGTCGTCCGGCGTATCGGTGGACATGAGCTGCGGATGCATCGGTATGCGGCGGTTTGCAAGCGCGGAAAAGCTCTTCGAGAGCGCGCGCAGCTCGTCATGCGTGAGCTTGCCGCACACGCCGCTCAGCGTTTCCCCGTCGAGATCCGGCATCGCCGCAAGACCGAGCCGCACTGCTTCGTGCAGAAGCTGCTCGCGGTATGCCTTGCCGACTGCGGCATCGGATTCCAGCGCGCCGATCTGCTTTTGCAGGTCGTTGACTTCCTTGGCGGAAAGCGTAATCGCATCCGCGGACTTTTTGAGCGATGAGAGAATGTCCTGCATAGGCTCCTCCTGATTCTGAAATGATTTGACCACGCCGGCAGTGCGCTGCGCGGGAACGGCGACGAACGACCATTCGTACACGTCCGTCACATCGGAATGCACATGATGACAGACCTGTCCGTTGATGATGTCGCCCTTTTTGTGTGCGCAGGGATTGGTGCGCATATCTGCGCCGCAGATACTGCAGCGTGTCGACGCGGCGCAGTGTACGCTGACCTCGCGCTTGATCCCGGCGTCGATCTCTGCGCGCAGCGAACGGTTCTCGTCCGTGAGGGGCATATATGCGCGTGCGAACACATATGTGTACGCTTCGCCCGTCTCGGTCTGCCTTTGCGGATCTGTGCGAACCTCGGCGTCGAAGATGCGCGCAACCTGATCGCGGCTTTGCATGCTGTGATCGAACAGACCGGTTTTGCCCACATACAGTTGAGCGAGCGTTTCAAGTGCTTCGATGTCGAACCGTTCGCCGTCCCGGTCAATTTCGTTGTCGCAGAGCTTGACCGAAAAGGTGTACAGCGCGTCCGGATCGGGCGGTGTGCGCGTCTGCTGTTCGATGCGTGCAAGATCTTGTGCCGTCAGCGTGTTCTGCGCTTGCGGAATTACAGACGTATAGCTTTTTCTCATGTTTGGTCCTCCTTGGCTTTCGTGCGCAGAAGCTGCTGCGCCTGCGCATTGTACAGCCTTGCCCGGCTGAGCTCCACCTCGTCCTGCAATGTAATATCGTTCCATTCGATCTGCGGCTCGTCGGCATAGCCTTCAAGGCGCAGATATGTGCGCAGAATCTGTAGGAGCACGGGTGTGAGCAGCGCGCGATAGGACTCCAGCTCGCTGGTGAGTACGTCTGCCTGCTGGGACGACATGCGCTCGGTGGACGACCACGACAGCCCCAGCAGAAACGGCGGCAGACCGGTCTTGGCAAGAATCTGCTCGAGCATCTGACGTACGCTTGCCGTGCTGTCCGGGATCGGACAATCTGCGCCGATCACACGGATGGATACGTCGCCCACGGTGACAAAGTCTTTCGCGCGGCTGCCAGGCTGCATGGCGTCGCTCCATGCTTTGGCTACCTGCATGGCGCGTTCCTTGGCGTAGGCGCGGTCCACTGCGTCGTTCTGCGGCTTGTAGGTGACGGCAAAACGCACGTTTCCGAGCCGTTCCCAGTTTTCTCCCGTGGCGGCAAAGATTTTCAGCAGCACGGAGGACACAAACGGCAGTCCGTGCAGCAGAGAGGTGCCGTGCAGCGAACCGGGCGCAGGATTCAGCGCGGAGAGAAGCACCAGTTCCGGATACGGTACCGGCGCTTTGACCGTGCTTCCCGCATACACTTGGGCCGTAAAGCCGTCCGGAGCTCGGCGCAGTTCGATATTCTGCAGCGGCGCGTTGTACAGACCGGCCACATGACCGCTCTGCACGATGATCTCACCGACGGCCGTGCCGCACGTGAGAAGCTGTTCGAGGTAACTGCTCAGAAAAGCGTGCACGCCGCATCCGCAGCCCGCCAGCGGAACGCCTCCGATGAAGGATTGCAGTGCCCGGTCTGCTGCCGCGTCCGTGCAGTGTGCCTCGAAGCCCAGCGTCAGCCGCACAAGTTTGCCGATCGCCGCGTCGATCAGCGGTACGGCCTCACGCAATGCTTCATACAGCGCAAAGCGGGGTGACGCCGCCGGTGTGAACCGGTCGAGCGGAGAAAGCGGATCGCCCGCAAGAGCGGATCGCTGTGCGGTCTGCACCGGCACGGCAGGCGCGGCTTTCTTCTTTTTGAATGCCATAATAACCTCCTTCGGCAATCACGCATTGGAATCCGTGACTGCATCAGCGTTCGACCGCCACGGAGTAGAACCCGTCGTCCGTGCCGGTCAAAACCGTGGTCACAAAATAGCGCAGATCGTCCATTGCATGGTCGTTCTGCTTTTTTGGTACGTCGCGCGCGCTGTTCTCGTCCCATCTGTACAGCGCAAATTCCCGAATCGTATCCTTGCAGGACGGGTCGATCCGGATTCTGTTTTCTTTCAGTGCGCAGGACACGTTGCGTATGCCGTCGAGTACGTCGTTGTCTGCGGGCACAACGCGGAAGCGTCCGTGACGGCGGATGCACGCCATAAAGCTCGCGGCGGACGGGTCGACAATCACGGCTTCGATCTGCCGGCTGTCTGCGAGCGCCTCAAGTCCTGCGTAATGTTCTTCGTCGGTACGCTGTTCGCCTGTTTTGCGCGAGTCGTGATAGTACTCGCGCATGCGCGTCCACACGCCGTCCGTTCCCAGTCCCCACAGCCCGAAGGAGGAAGGGTTGACGGTGCCGTAGTCGCACGAAATGAACAATCGGCAGGGCGTTCCCTGCAGGGATGCGACGTGCTGCTGTGTGCTGAACATCGGATAGACCAGCCCCGACACATTGACCCATCGGCCGCGGATGAACCGCTCATAGAAAGCGCCGGAGTACAGATTCTCGTACCGCCTGCGTACATCCGCACTCAGCGACGGATTGTCGTCCATTGTAAAGTGCAGGTACAGGCAGTTCTTTCTCCTTGCGTGCACAACCCATTCGCGGTAAAACCAGTGGTACGGGTTCTCCGGATTGCAGTTAAACCAGAGCTTAGCACCCGGCAGCGAGCAGCGCGCCATGGCCTGCTCGACGAACGAACGCGGCATCAGTGCAACCTCGTCCATCAGCACGCCGCCGAGCGTCATGCCCTGGATCAGCGCGGCAGAGCCCTCGTCTTTACCGCCGAAGAGATAGAACCGCAGCGTCACATTGTCGCGCCGGATCTCCACGACGTTGTGCGAGAGCTTTTCCGTGCACTCGAACCCAAGCTCCCGCAGAAGCGGCAGCATGGGCGCGAGTATGTTACGCCGCAGCGACGCAATGGTCTTGCCGCACAGGGCGAACGATGTGTCCGTGAAACGGTAGAATGCCCAGAAGATGAACGACAGCGTCATGCAGACTGTCTTGCCGGAACGCACGGCGCCGTCGCATAGAATCGCGTCACAGCCGCGGTGCGGGCTGTTGTCGCACCACCAGGTGAGCACGGTCAGTTGCTTTGCGGAAAATCGTCCGAAATCGGATAGGGGCACAGCGCGTCACCTCCCGTGTCTTTTCCCGGCTGCGGGACGGAGCGCATGAGCGCGCGGTACAGCGGCAGAGCCGGATCGGTCTGATCCGTATCGGAAAACTGCTGCAAATGCTCGAGCGCTTTCAGCCGGTCAAAGAACTTGATTTCCAGCGCGCCGTCCTTCGGACGCTTGATCTCCGCGACGTTGAAAAGATCAAGTGTGTCGAATGCGTCGGGCGGTACGCTGCCGAAGAGCAGCTTCAGGGCGTCGGCGCCGGAGCCGAACGCAAGCTTGCGGTAACCCGCCAGAATCTCTGCGGGGTCTGCGCTCGGTGCGGGCGCGTTCTCCGCGATCGCCTTGCGGATCTCCGGTCGTTTCAGCAGCCGCACGGCAGCCTGCGCCGGATCGGCATACCCGGCATTGGCAGCGGCGGCTCTGCCGTTTCTGTCCTGAATGTAATACAGGCAGAACAGCATTTCCTTGCGGTTCGGTTTTTTCATGGCGCTTCACTCCTTGAAGTGTTCTTCACTTCCGGACATAAAAAGAACCCCGGATGCACCAAACAGTGCAACCGGGGAATAAAAGATTCGTTTTTTATTCAAAACTATGGAAGTTTAACACTTTGTTTACATTTACCACGTCAGATACACCTTCAGTCCGTCTGTCGTGTACTTCACGTCCCGACGGTAGTTGCGGTCGATCGCCTTGCAGAACGCGTCGCGCATCGCTTCATCCCGCATTACAATTGTCGCGCGCATCGTCAGAGCGGACGGTTTGCAGCGCGCCTTGCCCATCTTGAATCCGTTGATCCACCAGTGCCGGGCAGCCGGGAGATCGACCAGGATCTCGTCGCCGTGTGAAACAGTCATTGACATTTCCAGCATATCCTCATCCGATACGCAGTCGTAGTAGGTGCCGATTCTGGATTTGTCGCGGTTATAGATGCCGATTTCGCCGCCGTTGGTGATCAGATAGCTGCCTTTCCAGATCTGGATCATCCAATCCAGGCCGTCGTACCGGAACTTGAAGCGGCGGGTGGTGTAGTTCCACATCCAGTCCGGGGAGATATAGCATGCCAGATCATACCAGATGCAGAAACCGAAATCACGCATCCACGCGTTCACCGGCGCGTAGACAAGCAGCTCGTAGATCGAGCAGTTAAAGCCTGTGCCGACCATGCCTTTGCCGTCGAGGTTGTAGCACTCACCGGTTACATCGTTGATGAAAATACCGGGACGCAGTTCCTGTTTCGCACCGTCGCGGTAGGTGACGTAGAGCACAACCTCGTGCACGTCCGGCTCATCCGTGTCCACCGCCTTTACGTCGCAGCGATCCATGATGCTGAAGTATACGCCGAGAAAATAATAGATCATGGCCTGCGTGTGCTTGCCCTGACCCCACAGCTCGTCGCGCTTGCGAAACATCTGCTCGCGTAACTGTGCCGTATCGAGATGGAAAACTGTGACAATCAGCTCAGCCGGCTTACTGGTTTCAGGGAGATTGGTCAGGATCTTGTGCACATCCAGATCGGAATTTGCGGCGATGTAGGCGCAGTATTTGTCGATCAGCGGATCAATCTGTACGTTGAAGTTGCGGTCGGGCATCAGCGACTGACCAAACAGAAACCGGAACACAGACCGCATTGTGCGCAGAAACCGGTAAAAACCGGGAGCGGCGCTCTGCTCCTGCGTCTGCTTGATAAACGCTTCGTACTCGGAAACGCTGGTCATGTCGGGCGCCTGCTGCGGTGCTGGTGCGGCAAACGCGGGCGTACAGGCGGAAATGCCGAGGATGATGCTCAGGATCAAGGCAAGGATGCGTTGTAAAACGGTCATTTTCATAGAAATGTTTCCTTTGCGTTTATTCTTCGTCGCCTTCGGTTTCCATATTTTCCTTGCGGAACCGCATAATCTTGGCTGTGGTCGTTTTGATGAATTCCTTCTTTCGGATCGTGAACCGCGTAATGCGCTTAAAGTGCGGTACGGCACGGTTCGTCTGCTCCACAACCTGCTGAATCACTTCCGTGACTTCCTCATCCGTGACGTCCTCTTTGCCGAGTTTTTCGCGGATCTCGGCGTAGTTCGGATGAATATGCGCCATCACGGACAGCTTGCCTTTTCTGTCCTCTCCGCCGTACACGAGGGAATCCGAAACGACGGGGAAGCGGCTCAGATGGTATTCGAGCTCTTCCGGGAAGATATTCTTGCCGTTTTCGGTCACAATAACGTTTTTGCTGCGTCCGCAGATATAGAAGTGGTTTTTTGCGTCCACACGGCCGAGGTCGCCTGTGTGGAAGAAACCCTCGTCGTCGATCACTTCCCGCGTTGCTTCCGCATTCTGATAATAGCCCATCATGACCATCGGACCGCGCACGCAGATTTCACCGACTCCCTGTTCGTTGGGATTGTCGATCTTTGCCTCCACGCCCGGCAGCGGCTCGCCGATCGACTCGGCCAGGTGCAGGCGGTCGTTGTTGATGATGACCAGGGGCGAGCATTCCGTCAGGCCGTAGCCGAACAGGATCTGGATGCCGAACGCGTCAAAGTCGTGCAGAATCTGCGGATCGATCGGCGCCGCGCCGCAGATAATCAGGCGCATGTGACCGCCGAACGCCTCCTGAATCTCCTTGAAGAAAACCTCCTTGAGATCGAGTCCGACCTTGGAGCCGGCCTTGCACAGCGCTTTGCCGATCTTGAATTTGGTCTCGCCGTGGGGCTTGTCCTTGATTGCCTTCAGCAGACGGCGATGCACAGTCTCCAGAATCAGCGGCACGCTGACGAAAACTGTGGGATTGAATTCTTTCATGTTGCGCAGGGCATATTTGAAGCCCTCGCAGAACGTGACCTTCGCGCCGCAGTACGGTGCGCAGAACAGGATGATCGTGCTCTCGTATGTGTGGTGCAGAGGCAGCATGGACAATCCGCAGTCCTCCGGGTCGATATGCACGACCTCCATTGTGTGCAGCACATCCTGGCAGAAGTTGCGCTGGCAGAGCATGACGCCTTTGGCTGTGCCCGTCGTGCCGGATGTAAACAGGAGAGTGCTCAGCGCTTCCGGATCGATTTCGGCCTGCAGATAGTCTTTCTTGCCGCCGGAAAGAAGACGACGACCCTTGCGCAGCAAAGCGTCAAACGACAGCACGCCGTTTTCGTCTTCTTTTTGTTTAAAGCAGACGAGCGTAACGCCGGAGAGCTGTTCCTTGTCGATCTTTTCCAAAATCTTGCTGTCGCAGAACAGCAGCTTAACCTCGGCTTTTTTCAGAATACCGTATATATCCTCCGCGCCGAGTTCACGGTCGGTCGGCACAATGACGCCGCCGCCGCACACGACGGTCATATAAGACAAACACCATTCATAGCAGTTCGCGGCCGCAATCGCAATACGCGATCTGGACAGACCCATTTCAAACAAAGCTGTGCCGAGCGCATTGATTTCGTTGCGGTATTCGTTGTATGTGATGAAATAGTGTTCGCCGTTTTCACGTTTGACTTCAAAAGCGTAGCGCTCTCCGAACAGCTTCGCGCTCATATCCATCAGCTCACGCAGGTCGGAAAACGGACGAACTTTATAAAAAGGCTTTGTCATTTTCAAGCATATCATCTCACTTTCCAAAGACATTACACTCTGAATATTATATCAAATCGGTTTCATTTAGGCAAGCGCTTTTTTGTAAAAATAGGGCGGTTTTTTTCTGATAACACAGTATTCGCGGGAAAAACGGAAATCTTAATCAATTCTTAATCATTATCAAAACAAATGTGCGATATATTTCAAAAAACTATTGCTCTTGGAATAAAAAGATGCTATAATACAATTTATTAGTATAATCGATATATTGTATTACTATACCTTTATATTAAAAGAGAGGGATCCCTTTGGCTGAAAAGAAATCACCGTCCGGCAAGAAAAAGCCGGCGTCTTCCGGCAAATCCAAACCGAATACAGCGTCGAAAAGCGGAAACGGGAAACCGAAATCCGCGTCTTCGTCTGCGGCAAAATCAGGCGGCAAAGAGCACGGGAAAGAGCTGACCGAGCAGATGCAGCATGCCAAGCGGCAGCGCATTGCGATCATCCTGTTTGCAGTGGCGGCCATGCTCTTCTTTGTTGCGGCAATCCGCGGCGAGAACCTCTGGTTCGAGCTGCATCACGGGTTGTTCGGTCTGTTCGGCATCTGCGCATGGGCGCTGCCGATCCTTCTGTTTGTGCTTGCCGTATTTCTGACGAAAGAAAAAACGATTGCGGGACTGAAATTTGAGCTGCTCTTTGCGGGTCTGCTCGTGCTGCTGCTGTCCGGCATTATCCACGTCGGCATCAACGATACGGAGTATCTGAAGGGCATCGGCATCGTGCAGCAGATTCAGGACGTGTGGGCGACCGAATCCTATGTGCGCAGCGGCGGCATCCTCGGCGTCTTGGTCGGCAGTTCGTTTGCAAAGCTCTTCGGCAAAGCGCCCGCTATGATTACGATGATTGTATCCATGCTTGTTGCGCTCATGTTCTTCTCCGGTACGTCGCTCTCGTCGCTCTATCGCCTGTTTTCGCATCGCGTCAAGCGTGTCGGCGATCTGGCGGACGAGCGGATCGAGAAGGGGATGGAGCGTCGCCGCGAGCAGGAAGCAAGACGTGAAGAACGCCGCTCGCGCCGCGAGGAGGCACGTACCGCACAGGCCGGGGCAGAACAGACGAATGCATCCGAAGCTACGTCTGAAGGGCAAAAAACGCGCAAAACGAAACCGTTCAACCCGGACATTCCGATCGGCCCGGAGGCGTCAGAACCGATCGGCTCCGACGGCCGTGAAAATTTCCTGCCTGATTTTATTTATTCAGATAACGATCATTCTCAGCCCGCCGGCGGCATCCATGCGCCTGTTCTGCCTCCGATTGTGCCGGACGAGCAGTCTGCTCCCGTACCGCCTGCCGGGACGGATCTGCCGCCCGTGACCGATCCGAAACCGCCGCGTCCGCCGCGCAAAAAGAAGCCTGCGCCGACGCCTGACGAAACGCAGCCGCAGGAGCCTTCCGGATTTGATGTGCCAGCGCCTGATGGCGATCCGCAGCAGACGCCGGCTTACCGCAAGCCGCCGCTGACCTTCCTGCGTGAGCCGGTTATAAATGCTGAATACGGCAGCAGTCAGGCGGAGATCGAGCACAACTCCGCGCTGCTGATCAAAACGCTGGAGAGTTTCAACGTACATGCGAGCATTACGGGCGTGTTCCGCGGACCGTCCGTAACGCGTTATGAACTGGTGCCCGCCGAGGGCGTCAAAATCAGCAAAATCACCGCGCTGGCGGACGACATTGCGCTGCGCCTTGCGGCGTCCGGCGTGCGTATCGAAGCGCCGATTCCCAATAAGGCCGCAATCGGCATCGAGGTGCCGAACCGCTCCAAGGCATCCGTGACGCTGCGCGAGATCATCGATACGGACGTTTACCGTACGGGCACGTCGAAGAGCATACTCAATGTGGCGCTGGGCAAGGATATTGCAGGCAAAGTGATCTGCGCCGACCTTGCCAAAATGCCGCATCTGCTCATCGCGGGAACGACCGGATCCGGTAAGTCGGTCTGCGTCAATTCCATGATTATGAGCATTCTGTATAATGCCGATCCGAACGAAGTGAAGCTGCTGATGATCGACCCCAAGCAGGTGGAGTTTACCGTCTACAGCGGTATTCCGCACCTGCTGGTGCCTGTTGTTTCTGATCCGCGCAAGGCATCCGGCGCACTGGGCTGGGCTGTGACGGAAATGCTCGGCCGCTACAAAAAGTTCTCCGAGCGAAATGTGCGCGACATTTCCGGCTACAACCGTCTGGCGGACGAGGACCCGTCGATGGAACGCATGAGCCGCATCGTGATCTTTATCGACGAGCTGTCTGACCTTATGATGGTCGCGCAGAGCGAGGTCGAGGACGCGATCTGCCGTCTGGCGCAGATGGCGCGCGCGGCCGGCATGCATCTTGTCATTGCGACGCAGCGTCCGTCGGTCGACGTTATCACGGGATTGATCAAGGCGAATATTCCCAGCCGTATTGCGCTGTCTGTTTCGTCGCAGGTTGACTCACGCACGATCATCGACACCGCCGGCGCCGAAAAGCTGTTGGGCTACGGCGACATGCTGTTCAGCCCCGTCGGCTTGTCAAAGCCCTTGCGCGTACAGGGCTGCTTTGTCTCCGAGAATGAAGTGGAAGAAGTTGTGAGCTTTATCAAGCATCAGAAGGAATCACGTTATGATGAATCCGTCATGGACGAGATTGAGCGTCAATCCGTAGCCAAGAAAAAGGGCGCCGAGCTTCCTCCTCCTGAAGAGGGCGAGGAAGCCGAAGATCCCAAGCTGATGAAAGCGATCGAGATTATCGTCGAAGCCGGTATGGCGTCGACAACGATGCTGCAGCGCAAGCTCAGCATCGGCTACGGGCGTGCCGGGCGTATCATCGATCAGCTTGAGAGCCGCAAGATTGTCGGTCCCTTCGAAGGCAGCAAGCCGCGCAAGGTGCTGATTACCCGCCAGCAGTGGATGGAAATGTGCGCTGCCTCCTCCGATCTGCCGTCGGCAGCGGGCGATGACGCGGACGCCGCAGATTTCACGGATGATGATCTGCCTTTTGATCTGGATACATACGATGAAGCGGGGGACGATTTTGAGTAATTCCGATTTTGAACCGCGCAAATATGCGCAGGAAAACACACCCGTGAAAGCAGAACACAGGAGCCGTCCGAAAACAAAGGCCGTGACGATCATCGTTATCGTACTAATTCTCGTCGCGGCTGCGGCTATCACAGTCTCACAGTCGCGCGGCGGTCCGCTGCCGACATGGGACGAACTGGCGCAGATAGCAGGCTTTACGGAGACGACGGAGATCGCGCATGCCCATGATCTGTGCGTGCATTTCATCGACGTCGGGCAGGGCGACGGCATGCTCATCCAGTCGCCGACCGGCGAGACGATGGTCATTGACGCGGGCGAGCGCGGCAACGAGCAGACCATGATTTCTTACATAGAGAAATACGGCGACGATACGATCGAGTATGTTGTGGCGACACATCCGCACACCGACCATATCGGTTCGATGGACGATGTGCTCGACGCCTTTCAGATTGAAAACGTCATTATGCCGCGCCTGACCAAAGAGAACACGCCGACCACATCCACGTACAAAAACTTCTTGACCGCCGTCAAAAGATCCGGCGCGAAGGTGATCGCGGCAAAGCCGGGTTACACCTTTTCGCTGGGCAAAGGCGTCTGTACGATTCTTTCTCCGTCCGCACAGTCGGACAATCTGAACAACATGTCGGTCGTGCTTCGCCTCGACTGGGGCGACACGTCGTTTCTGTTCACGGGCGACGCAGAAACGCCCGTGGAGAAACAGCTTCTGAACGGCGCGTATGCATCCTATCTTGACGTTGATGTGCTCAAGCTCGGCCATCATGGTTCCAGTACTTCGTCCTCCAAAAAGTTTCTGGATGCGGTCATGCCGCAGTACAGTATTATTTCCTGCGGCGCGGAAAACGACTACGGTCATCCGCACAAAGAAACGATGGAAAAACTCTCCATGCTCGACACAACGGTGCTGCGCACCGACATGATGGGAAACATCCGTATTTACAGCGACGGCCACACGCTGACGACGGAGTGTGATTATTGAGTATGAACACAGTATTTTCGATTGATCGCTTTGAAGCGTCGCTTGCCGTGCTGGAGAGACAGGACGGCGCATTGCTGCATGTTCTGCGCTGTTTTCTGCCGCCCGATGCGCGGGAAGGAGATTGCGTTGCTTTCAACGCCGGACGCTGGACGATCTGTCCCGAACAGACCGAAGCAGTACGCGACGAAGTATTTGATCTGATGGAAAGCCTGTTCGATGAGTAGAAGCGTTCAACACAGATTACAATGACCTGCTGCACTGTCATATACCATATACTCGACAGCAATACGCTGCCGGCAGATACGGCGCTGTGCGCCGTCCGGTGCAGCATTCCCGTATTGCAGTATGTATATTTGCACAAAGCGGTCAGCAAAAGCACGCCAAAAATAGGCAAAAAAACACTTGCATATTCCGGCGCGTTATGCTATACTATATCGGCAAATCCGCACGGATAGGCGTTCTGCGCGCTGTGGCTTGCGGTCAAACGTATGCTGCGCGCCTAAAATAGCCCGTCCGGAGGTACAACAAAAGGAGGAAAAAACAATGTCAGTCGTATCCATGAAACAACTGCTGGAGGCCGGTGTCCATTTCGGACATCAGACCAGAAGATGGAACCCCAAGATGGCGCCCTACATTTTCACCGAGCGCAACGGGATCTACATCATCGACCTGCAGAAGACCGTCAAGAAACTTGAGGAAGCGTACATGTTCGTGCGTGAAGTCGCTGCCAACGGCGACGAGATCCTGTTTGTCGGCACCAAGAAGCAGGCGCAGGATTCCGTCCGCGACGAGGCGCAGCGCTGCGGCATGCATTTTGTCAACGCGCGTTGGCTCGGCGGCATGCTCACCAACTTCAACACCATCCAGAAGCGTATCCGCAGACTTGCACAGCTTAAAGCTATGGAAGAGAACGGCACGTTCGACATGCTTCCCAAGAAAGAAGTCATCAAGCTCAAGCTCGAGATTGAAAAGCTCGAGAAATTCATGGGCGGTATCACGGGCATGAAGAGACAGCCTGCGGCGATGTTCATCGTCGACCCGCGCAAGGAGCGCATCGCTGTCGCCGAGGCCAAGAAGCTCGGCATCCCGATCATCGCGATCGTCGACACCAACTGCGATCCTGATGAAATCGACTACGTGATTCCCGGCAACGACGACGCGATCCGTGCTGTCAAGCTGATCGCCGGCGCTATGGCGGACGCAGTGCTTGAGGGCAAGCAGGGCGAGCAGCTCGCCGATGCCCCCGCAGCCGAAGCGGACGCTGAATAATGACGCATCGTCGATAACTACTGATTTGGAGGTACAAACAATGGCATCTTTTACTGCTAAAGACGTACAGGCTCTGCGCGAACAGACCGGCGTTGGTATGATGGACTGCAAGAAGGCGCTCGTGGCGTCCGACGGCGATATGGAAAAAGCAATCGACTTCCTGCGTGAAAAAGGCCTTGCCGCCTCGCAGAAGAAGGCCGGCAGAATCGCAGCGGAAGGCGCTGTGCTCGCATACAACGATGAAGCAAACCACATCGGCGTTCTGGTCGAGGTCAACTCCGAGACCGACTTCGTCGCCAAGAACGAAGTCTTCCAGGCGTTTGTGCTGGACGTGGCCAAGACGATTGCCGCGAACAACCCGGCAGACGTCGAAGAGCTCAAGACGATGATCCTCTTCGGTTCCGACCGCACCGTGCAGGACAACCTGCAGGACAAGGTCCTTGCGATCGGTGAGAACATGAACATCCGCCGCTTTGTGCGCGTGGAGGGCATCGTCTCCACCTACATCCACATGGGCGGCACCGTCGGCGTTATGGTCGAGTTCGAGACCGACGAAGCGACGGCAGCGAGTGAAGCGTTCAAGACGATGGGCAAGGACGTGGCCATGCAGATCGCGGCCATGAGCCCGCAGTATCTGGACCCCGCTTCCGTTCCCGCGGAAGTGATCGACCACGAAAAGGGCATCCTGCTTGCGCAGATGGCCGAGGATCCCGCAATGGCCAACAAGCCCGACAAGGTCAAGGAAGGCATCATCTCCGGCAAGATCAAAAAGTTCTACAAGGAAAACTGCCTGCTTGAGCAAGCGTTCGTCAAGGACGACAAGATGAGCGTCGCGCAGTACATCGCATCCGTCGCCAAGGATCTGGGCGCAGCGATCAAGTGCACGGGCTTTACTCGCTTTGCAAAGGGCGAGGGTCTGCAGAAGAAGGAAGAGAACTTCGCGGACGAGATCGCCAGAATGGTGCAGTAATTCACGGCATACACAGTTACAGGGGTACGATTCGTGCCCCTGTTTTTGTATATTTTGCAAATCTGTCTTGACAGTATGCTAAATTTATTGTATAATCATACCATACTAATGAATAAAGGAGTAATCAGCATGAAAACGATGAAGAAACTTCTGGCGCTTACCCTTGCGGTTCTGTTCGTCCTGACTGCGTTTGCGGGCTGCGGCGGCAAATCCTCCGGCAACAAACTGATCATGGCGACCAACGCGTCTTTCCCGCCCTATGAGTACAAAGAGGGTGACGCGATCGTTGGTATCGACGCAGAAATCGCTGCGGAAATCGCGAAGAAGCTCGGCATGGAGCTTGAGATTAAGGACACCGAGTTCGACTCCATCATCGGCGGCGTGCAGTCCGGCAAGTTCAGCATGGGCATGGCCGGCATGACCGTGACCGAGGATCGTCTGCAGAGTGTCAATTTCTCCGACACGTATGCCAAGGGTGTGCAGGTCATTATCGTGAAAGAGGACAGCACGATTGCAGGTCCCGACGATCTGGGCGACGTGATGATCGGCGTGCAGCAGAGCACGACCGGCCACATCTATGCGTCCGGCGACTACGGCGAGGATCATGTCACGCCTTACAAGACCGGTAACGATGCCGTGCAGGCGCTTGTCGCCGGCAAGGTTGCTGCAGTTATCATCGACAATGAGCCTGCCAAGTCCTACGTCGAGTCCAACCCCGGCCTGAAGATTCTCGACACTGCGTATGCCGAGGAGGACTACGCGATCTGCGTGGCCAAGGAAAACACCGATCTGCTTGAAAAGATCAACGCTGCGCTCGCCGAGCTGAAGGCGGACGGCACTGTCGATTCGATCGTTTCCAAGTATATCCCTGCGTAAAGCGATGTTTGCATAGGGCGGGCGTCAAACCCCGCCCTTATTATCTTTAAAGGAGCAATGCATGATGCGTTTTGCTTTGGCGGCAGGCGATCTTGTCGCGCAGTTCAAATTGAATTTTATCAATGGCGATCGGTGGAAATGGATTCTTCAGGGCCTTCTGGCCACGCTGGAAATTACGGCGGTTGCGCTTGTCATCGGTATTGTGATCGGCGTGATCGTTGCGGCGGTGCGTTCGTCTTATGACAAAAACAAGGAATCCATGAAAGTCAGAGGCGGCATCGGCTACGCGCTTCTTTCTGCGGCCAACGCCGTTTGTAAGGTGTATCTTACGATCATTCGTGGCACACCCAGCGTCGTGCAGCTGCTGATCTGCTACTTCATCATCTTTTCCTCCTGGGAAAACGGCGTGCCCGTGGCTATGATTTCATTTGGCATAAATTCCGGTGCTTACGTGGCTGAAATCTTCCGCAGCGGCATTATGTCCGTGGACGAGGGGCAGTTTGAGGCCAGCCGTTCTCTCGGCTTCGGCTATCTGCCCACGATGCGCTATGTGATTGTCCCGCAGGCGTTCAAGGCTGTGCTGCCTGCGCTGGGCAATGAATTCATCGTCCTGATCAAAGAGACGTCAATCGCCGGTTACGTCGGCATCATGGATCTGACGAAAGCGGGCGACCTGATCCGCGGGCGCACATTCTCCGCGTTCATGCCGCTGATTGCCGTGGCGCTGATCTATCTGTGCCTTGTGCTGCTGCTGACGTGGCTGCTGGGCAAGCTCGAAAGGAGGCTGCGCAAGAATGAACGCTGACGATGTATTGCTGAAAGTGGTCAATCTGAAAAAGCATTATAATAACGGCGCTGTCAAGGCGCTTGACGGTGTGAACTGCGAGATCCGTGCGGGCGAGGTCGTCGTGATCATCGGCCCGTCCGGCTGTGGCAAGTCGACGTTTCTGCGCTCTCTAAACCTGCTCGAAATGCCCACGTCGGGTGAAATCTATTTTGAGGGCGACATGATCACCGATCCGAAGATCGACATCAACCTCCACCGGCAAAAGATCGGCATGGTTTTCCAGCAGTTCAATCTGTTCAACAACCTCAACATACTGCGCAATATCACACTTGCGCCGATGAAACTGCTCAAGCAATCGCAACAGGAAGCGACGAAAAATGCAATGGAGCTTCTTGCGCGCGTCGGTCTTGCGGACAAGGCAAACCACTATCCGTCCCAGCTTTCCGGCGGCCAGACGCAGCGCATCGCCATTGTACGGGCGCTGGCTATGAAGCCGGACGTAATGCTGTTTGACGAGCCGACGTCCGCGCTTGATCCCGAAATGGTCGGCGAGGTGCTCGAAGTGATGAAGGAGCTGGCGCGTTCCGGCATGACGATGGTCGTTGTGACGCATGAAATGGGCTTTGCGCGTGAAGTCGGTTCGCGCGTGCTGTTCATGGAGGGCGGCGTGATCGTCGAGCAAAACGAGCCGAACGCCTTCTTTGCCGCGCCGCAGTCGCAGCGCGCACGCGATTTCCTGTCTAAGGTACTCTGATTCATTTATCCGTTAAAAGGGGAGGGCTTCGGCTTCTCCCTTTTTTGTTGACTTTTTTCCTGTAGAGTGGTACTCTTATTTACAGTTCACCAAAGGGAGCGATACGATGCGCGAAATTACAGATGCGATACAATACGAAGTCAATAAAGTCATTCTCGGCAAGCGTGAGCTGGTGCGACGCGTGCTGCTGGCGATCCTTGCCCGCGGCCATGTGCTGCTCGAGGATGTGCCGGGTGTCGGCAAAACAACGATGGCCATGGCGTTCGCCAAGGCGCTCGGTCTGTCTACCGGACGCGTGCAGTTTACATCCGACACGCTGCCGTCCGATATCATCGGTTTTTCCGTTTTCGATAAACGCACCGGAACGCTGGAGTATAAGCCCGGCGCGGTGATGACAAATCTCCTGCTGGCGGACGAGATCAACCGCACATCCGGCAAAACGCAGTCAGCCCTGCTCGAAGCCATGGAGGAAGGACGCGTGACGGTCGACGGCGTAACGCATCCGCTGCCGCAGCCGTTTCTTGTACTTGCGACGCAGAACCCGGTCGGTTCAGCCGGCACGCAGATGCTGCCCGCTTCCCAGCTTGACCGCTTTCTGCTCTGCATGAGCATGGGCTATCCGGACGTGCGCAGCCAGGTGCTGCTGATGCAGGACAGGCATCACGACGATCCGCTGGATTCCTGCCGTGCCGTTGCGGATGCGCCGGCGCTCGAACGTCTGTGCAGCGAGGCGATGAATACGTACGTTTCCGAGGAAATGTATGATTATATTGCGCGGATTGCCGAGGCGACACGCGCGGACGAGGAGATCACGCTCGGACTCAGTCCGCGCGGCACATTGGCTTTGTGCCGCGCGGCGAAGGCCGGCGCATACCTGCAGGGACGCGATTATATCTTGCCCGAAGATGTGCGGGAAATACTGCCTTATGTGTGCGGTCACCGCCTGATCCTCAGCGGCAAAGCGCGTCTGCATGAAAAGACGGTTACGCAGATCCTTGACGGCGTTCTGCGCCGTGTGCCGGAGCCAACCGTGCGGGAGATTCGCCTGTGAAACGATGGGAAAGAACGCTGCTCTGGGTCGTTCTGCTCGTGTCGTTTGCAGTCGTATGGCTGCTGACGGCGGCGAAAGCGGCGCTGATCGGCGTTCTGTTTTTGGTTTTACTGCTGCCGGAGAGCATACTGTGGAACCTGCTTGCGCGCCGGACGGTACGATGCGCGGTCACACTGTCGGATTCTGCCGAAAAACAGACTGCCGTGCAGGGTACAGTCACACTGCGGTTCGGCTTCTGGCGTCCCGTCGGCGAGACGGCGGTTTTGCTGACGGTCGAAAATCGACTGACCGGCGAGGTACATGCGCTTCGCGTGCCGCTTCAAGCGCGGCCGGACGGATTTACGGGAGAATTTGAACTGCACGCGGCGCATTGCGGCAGTATGCACGCGCATGTGCGGCAGATACGACTGTACGACTGGGCAGGTTTGTTTTATTTGAAGCATCGGGATGACACGGCGGCATACTGTACCGTTCTCCCGCAGATTTATCCGCTGCATCTGCCGCCGCTGCGGCAGGCGTCGCGCGCGCTGGAAACGGATGAACCGCGCGAAAATGTGCGCGGCACGGACAGAACGCAGACAGTCTGGCTGCGTGAGTATACGCCGGGCGACGCAGTCAGCGGCATTCATTGGAAGCTCTCATCCAAACTCGATAAGCTGATCTACCGGGAACCGGGCGCGCTGGAGGACCGGTCTCTGCTTGTATTCTGGGACAGGCGCGAGGGTACGGCGGATGTGCTCGACGCGCTCGCCGGCGCTGTGTTTTCCTTCTGCGAGGCGCTTGTCGATACAGGCTGTCCGTTTACGCTCGGATTTGTGCAGGACGGCTTAGTCGCCCTGCAGCGCATCGCGGATGCGGACACGCTTTACGGCGCATTGCCGCTTTTGCTGCGGCGCGACCGCGAGAGCAGCGAGATGCTGCCGGACTGCACGCAGTTCGGCCAGACAATCTGGTTCACCTCGTCCGACGACGTTTTGCCGCAGGAGACGGTACGTGTGATCCGCTGTGTCGAGAAGGCAGAGGATACGCACGACCTGACGCCGCAGACGCTCAGACAATATTTACAGGAAATGGATTGACATCATGAATGTGCGCAGGATAAATTTATCCTCGGATTTGACACTCCTGCCGCTGACGCTGGGACATGTGCTGCTGACAGCGGCAGCGTTCCCGTCGTTGGGGATTCGGTGGGTCGTCGCATGGCCGGTTTTGTGGCTGCTTGCCGCAGCGATGTGCTTTTTACAAAGTATGCGCTTCGGCAGGTTCGTTTTGCCGTGCGCCGCTGCCGCATCACTGATTCCGGCGGTGATCCGCTACAAGTGTTTTTCCTATCTTATCTATGACTTCTTTACGGCGCTGCAGCTGTCGACCGGACACATTTACCTTGCCGAAAAGCCGCAGGGCAGCCTTTGGCCGCTGTGGATCTTCTTTGCGGTCAGCGGCGCCGCACTGCAAAGCCGTGCGGCTTATCGCAGCAGCGTACTTTGGCTCGTGCCGCTTTTGATGCCCGTGCTTGAGGGGAGCGTTATAGGCGTACTGCCGGTCGGTGCCGGTACCGCCGCGCTTGTGATCGGTATGCTGCTTTTGTGCAGCCAGCGCGGCAGCGATCTGCGCGCGTCGGTGCAGCGCAGTGTTGCCGTTCTGCTGTGTGCTGCGCTGACCGCCGGATGCGGCGCTCTGCTGCGCGATGCGCCGCAGCAGAAGGCGGTGCAGGGGATTCGCTCTGCCGCACACGCGCTCGCGTACGACAGGCGCACGAATTCCATGCCGGAGGGACAGCTCGGCAGATTGTCCGCGTGGCACAAAAACGAAACGCCGGCGATTCGTTTGACGATGGAAAGCCCGACAGCGCTGTATCTGCGCGGCGCCGTTTACGAAACGTACACAGGCGACGCATGGCAGCCGCTGTCTGCCGCTGCACGCGACGCGTACGGCGAGCTGTTTTCCTGGCTGCACAGCGAAAACTTCTACGGCCAGACTGCGGTTTATTCCAATCTCTCCGCGCAAAACGCGCTGAAACCGCAAAAAATAACGGTCCAAAATATCTCGGCTTGTAAGGCGCATGGCTACCTGCCGTATGGAGCCGGAGAGATTGAACAGCTTGACGAAACGCTGATCGGCGACGCCAAGTTCCCCGCGGTTGAATCGTTCCAGTGCATTCCGACAGACCCCGATACACTGTATGCCGCGTCGCAGCGCGCAGCGGCCGATTCGGATTCCGTGCTCTCGCGCATGGAGGGATCGTTCGCCGCCTATGCGCAAAACGTTGATCTGGCCGTTCCGCAGGAGGCGGCAGATGCCTTGGCCGCAGCATTCGGCAGTCCGCAAATGCGTTCCAAGACGCAGATACTCACATCCATCCGCACATTCCTGCACAAAAACATCACCTACGATGAATCGGTTGAAACGCGCGTGAAGACGGATTTCGTGCGCGAGACGCTCGAGCAGGGACGCGGCTACAGTGTGCATTATGCCACGGCTGCCGTGCTGCTGCTGCGCATGTGCGGCATTCCGGCGCGATATGTCGAGGGGTATCATCTCACCGCTTCCGAAGCGCAGAAAGTACCGGCAGGCGAGCCGGTCGTGCTGACCGAGGCAAACGCGCACGCGTGGGCGGAATACTATCTGGACGGTGTCGGATTTGTGCCATTTGAAGTCACGCCCGGCTATGACCAGTCCGATGAGACGGACGGAGAAACACCCGGTTCTGCCGGTTCGCGCAAGGCGCTGCGCAATCCGGTCGGCGCGCCGGCGCCGGTTCCCGATCCTGTCCCTGTGGAAATCCCCCGGCAGCAGGAAAGTCACATCTCCCCGCTGTGGCTGCTTCTGCTTCTGCCGCTGCTCGCCGCATTGTGGATTCTGTTTCGACGGCTGCGCCTTCGCCGTATGCTGCAAAAGCTCGACGGCGGCGACGAGCGCGAGCGTATCCTCGGATTGTATGCGTATGCATGCGCGCTGCAAAAGATTTGTCCGGTAAAGGTAAACGGCAGTGAAGAAGCGCTGCGTCTGTACCGCGAGGCAAAGTTCAGCGATCACGCAATGACGACCGAGCACAGAGCAAGTATGCGCGCATACTGCGACGCAGTTTCCGCTGCCTGTCTTCGCCGATGGAACCTTCCACAGCGCATCTATTACAGATACCTGCGCGGCGTTCTGTAAGCGTTCAGCTTTACGATTCATAACTTGTCGCAAATATCAATCATGAAAACGAAGCCGCACTTTTGCAGGCAGTCAGGCAATCGGCTTTCCCTGCAAAGGAGAAGCGGCTTCTATTTTTATTAAAATTGCGTTCTTTCCATATACTACACACGGTGATTTGTATGAATATCCTGTTGTGTTGCCGGCTGCGTGTGCAAACGATGCGAACGGCAAAAGAACTGCTGGAATCGCGCGGACACCGCTGTGCACTTGTCGCATGGGAATCCGCTTCGTATCTGCGTGCGAGACTGCATGAGGGCGGATTCGACACGCTGCTGTGTGCCGAGACGTCCGTCCTGCCGCACCGCGCGCTGCCTGTGCGTACAGTTTATCTTGCGCCCGACTATTTCTGCACACAGCGGTTCCCGTCCGGCAGTGTGTCTTTGTGCCTGATCGCGCACGAACAGCTCTCTTTCGATTTTATCACGCACGGCATCCAGGACAAAGCGGTTCGCGTATGCGGCGTACCGCTGCCGCAAGCGTACCGGACGGCGCTGCCTCGCGTTGATAGCTGCCGCATGCTGGGACTGCGGGAGACGCAGCCTGTGTATCTTGCAATCGGCGATACCGTTTCTCTGACCGTCCTGAAGAGCTTTGTTTCGGCGGTGCAGAGCTTTTGTCCGACGGCGCAGATTCTGCTGCTCGGCAGCGGTGAAGTACGCCGAAACGGCTGGATGCGCGCTTTTACCGCACATGAGAACGTATATGTATCGGACTTACAGTCGTCGTTTCCCTTAGGACTTTCCGCTTGTGATGCCGTCTTTATGCCGGCTTATCCCGCTTTTGTCTGTGCAGCGGCAGTGCATGAGAAGCCGGTCGCCCTGCTGCATACGGCGTCTGCGCGCGCGGTGAAAAACGCCGCTTTTCTATCCGGAACAGATGCAGCATTTTCAGGAAAAAGCACCGCAGACGACGTATCGTATATCTGCCGGCTTTTAGACAGCGACCGCCTTCGCGAAAATATGATCCGTGCGCAGCGGAAACTGATCGTCCCGGATGCGCAGACGCGGTTTTTGGATCACATGGAAGCATAGATTTGTGTTGTAATTCTCGTTCGGATATGCTACACTGTTGCAAAGAGGTGAAAGGCATGATCTATTACTTTTCCGGTACCGGCAATTCCGAGTGGGTCGCGCGTTCGCTCGCGCAGCAAACCGGTGACAGTGTGACGCGTATCACAAAAAAGACGCCGTTCCCTGTTGAGGTCAAAAAGAACGAGGTTTTCGGACTGGTGTTTCCGATCTATGCGTGGAGTCTGCCGCGGATCGTTTCCGATTTTCTGAAAAACATCACCGTGGAGAGCGGCGCCTACTGCTATGCAGTGTGCACCTGCGGCGCCGAGGCCGGCTACGCGATGCGCCTGCTGGGTGCGCGCATGCACATGGACGGCGTGTGGTCGCTGATCATGCCGGACAACTACATCGTCGCGTTCAAGGTCGAGGACGATGACGAGGCGCTCGAAAAGGTGCGCCACGCGAATGTGCGTCTGCACGAGATCGCCGATCACATCAACGCGCGCGACTGCGGATGCAGCGACGTGCATATAGGCCGTTTTGCCTTCTTTAAAACATTTATCGGCGGGCACCTGTTCAACAGATATGCGCTTTCCGCAAAGCCGTTCCGCTCAACATGGGCATGCAATGCCTGCGGCCTGTGCATGAGGGTTTGTCCGACCGGCAACATCCGCATAGCGGACGATATGCCTTTCTGGGGCGACGACTGCCAGCAGTGCATGGCATGCATCCAGCGCTGTCCGAAACACGCGATCGAGTACGGCCGCTCCACCGAAAAACACGGCAGATACGTGTTCCACTTTACACAGGAACAGATAGAGGATACCGATGGGTAAGTTTGACAAGGTGCTGCTCGCCAGCGATTTTGACGGCACGCTCAACGACGATCACGGCGAAACGCCGGATTCTGTTCTGGATGCGATCCGTTATTTTACAGCAAACGGCGGCATCTTCACCGCCAGTACCGGACGCACGTTCCAGGGACTGCGGCAATACGCGCATGCCGACCTGTTCAATGCGCCAGTGCTGCTGTCCAACGGCGCGATGGCGTATGACTTCAACGCGCAGTGCGTTGTGTTCTGCGACGGGATCGGCGACGAGGGCGTCGGCTTTGTGCGTGCGTTCTGTGCCGCGTTCCCCGATATTTCCGTGGAAATGTATCCGTTTAATGCCACATTTGCCATCCATATTTCTCCCGGCACCGAGCGTCATTTTACCAATCAGGGTATCCCGTACACGGTAACGGACGATCCGGCCGAGGCGCCGCGTCCGTGGGCAAAGGTGATGCTCTGCTGCCCGGACGGAAAGAGCGCAGCGGTGCAGGACTATCTGCGCACCATCGACGACCCCGCTTTTCTGCCGACGCGCGGCACGTTCGTCGAGGTGCTCAAAAAAGGCGTCGACAAGGGCAGCGGACTTCTGAAACTCGCGGATCTGCTGCATGTGCCGCACGAGCGCGTCTATGCAGCCGGAGACGGCTACAACGACGTCGACATGCTGCGGGCGGCTGCCGGCGCGTTTGTGCCCTGCAACGGTTCGTCCGAAGCGCTCGCCGCCGCGACGCACGTTGTGCGATCGAACAATGACGGCGCAGTCGCGCATGCGATTGAAATTCTGGATTCTCTGTATACATAAGGTGTCGATATGCCACAACCGAAGTGCTTATTTGAACTTTTGCTTGTACGCCATGCGCAAAGCTGCGGAAATGCGGGTATTGTTTCCGGCAAGAGCGCGGCGGACAGGTATGATTCCGCTTTGAGCGATGACGGCATGCGGCAGGCCAAACTGCTCGCAGCCCGCTTTGCGCAGTATCCGCTCGACGCACTGTTTTCGAGCGGGCTGATCCGCGCCGCGCAAACCGCTTCCGAAATCGCAGCGGCGCAGCCGCCGAACGGCGCAAAGCGTGTGCAGATTCTTCCGCTCCTCACGGAGTGCAACGTGGGGGAGGACTACACCGGCCGCCCGATTCAGGCACTGCGTGCTTTCTGTCCTGCAGCGGAGATGACGGACGGATGGCAGGGCAGTCAGACTGTTCTGCCCAACGACGAGGAACTGGACGGCGCCTATAATATTGCCCGTGCGCAAAAGACGCTCGCTTTATTCAGACAGCGCTTTCAAAACGGCGAACGCGTGATGGCAGTCGCGCACGGCATATTCAATACGATTCTGCTCATGCAGGCGCTCGGCGTCGACAATCAGATGTTTGATCCGGATTTTGCCAACACATCCGTGACGCGTCTGGCTTTTTACGAGACCGGAACCGGCCCGTGGGGATTTGATGTGCGCCTGCGGGAATTAAACGACTATTCGCATCTGCATGCGGCCTTCCCCGCCATGCGATATGAAATAAAGGAGACAGTGACATGATACCGCAACCTTATCACAAACAGCTTGAGCATCTGCACGTCGGCTGTGAAGCGCCGCGTGCGTACTACGTTCCGTTTGCCGACGAATCGACGGCGCGCACAATGGACAGAGAGAGGTCCTCGCGTTTTACGAATCTGTGCGGCGAATGGGACTTTCGTTACTATCCGACCTTCGAGGATCTGGATGCAGCGTTTCCTGCGGAGACGCTGGACGAGACGATGACCGTGCCGTTCTGCTGGCAGGTTACGCAGCGTCCAGGCTATGACGTGCCTTTGTATTCCAATCTGAAGTACCCGTTTCCGCTGGATCCGCCGCATGTGCCGCAGGAAAATCCTTGCGGACACTACCGCCGGACCGTCACACTGGGCGACGCGCAGCTCGCGGGCGAGACATATATCAACTTTGAAGGCATCAGCTCCTGCTTTTATTTGTTTGTCAACGGCGCGTTCTGCGGCTACAGCCAGGTCAGCCACTGCACGAGCGAGCTGAATATTTCTCAATACCTGCATGCGGGTGAGAATACTTTCGACGTGCTGGTCGTCAAATGGTGCGACGGCAGTTATCTGGAGGATCAGGACCATTTCCGCCTGTCCGGCATCTTCCGCGAGGTTTATCTGCTGCACCGGCCGAAGGCGCATCTGCGGGATCTGTATATCCGCCAGAGTGTCAGCGAGACGCTGGACAGCGCTGTTCTGACATTGGAAGCGGACACTCCGGTCGACGGCATCGTCACGCTGCTGGATATGGACGGCGTGTGCGGCGCATCCGGCGTGCTCACAGGCGGCAAGGGCAGCCTGACGCTTGAGAATCCGATTCTTTGGAACTGCGAAGCGCCGTATGTGTATACGCTTCTTGTGGATGCTTCTGGCGAGGTCATCCCGTTCCAGGTCGCGCTGCGCAGGATTGATCTTTGCGGCGCGGTGATCCTGCTCAACGGCGTCAAGGTCAAGGCGTACGGCATCAATCGGCACGACTCGAACCCAAAGACGGGTTATGCCGTAACGCTTGAGGATATGCGCCGCGATCTTGTCCTGCTGCGGCAGGCCTCGGTCAACTGCATCCGTACCTCGCACTATCCGAACGATCCGCGCTTCGTGGACATGGCGGAACGCATGGGCTTTATGCTGGTGGACGAGGCGGATATCGAAACGCACGGCATGGGCTTTGAATACCGCGACACATGGGATTGGATGCGCTGGTCGATGCTTTCCACGGTCGACGAGTGGGAACCGGCCTATGTCGACCGTGCCGCACGACTTTTTGAGCGCGACAAGAACCATGGCTGCGTGGTGCTCTGGTCATTGGGCAACGAGAGCGGCTGCGGCAAGAACCACCGCGCCATGCGCACATACATTAAGTCCCGCGATCCGAAGGCGCTTGTGCATTATGAGAACGCGCATCTTGAGTTCAAGGCTGTGCCGGTGGGCGAATGCTTTGTCGATATTTCCGACGTCGAGAGCCGTATGTATGCCGGCCTCGACTACACGGTCGAATACCTGGAAAACCACTCCAGAAAGCCGTTCTTCTTCTGTGAATATGTGTGCTCGATGAGCACGGGCGACATTCACGCGCATGTGGATCTTGTCGACAAATACGACGGTCTGTTCGGCGCTTGCGTGTGGGAGTTTGCCGACCATGCCATCGAAGTGACAAAACCGGACGGCACAAAGGGCTTTCGATACGGCGGCGACTTCGGCGACTGGCCGAACGACGGCATCTGCTGCATCGACGGCATGGTTTTTCCGGACAGAACGCCGCGTCCGGGCTACTACGATATGAAGCAGGCGTACGCACCGTTCCGCGCAATGCTTGAGGACGGCACGCTGTATATTGAGAACCGCCGTTTCTTCACCGATTTGTCCGATACGGTGATCGACTGGAGGCTTGACTGCGAAGGTGAGCCGGTCGCATCCGGTGTGCTTCCGACGATTTCGATTGCACCGCGCACAAAACAGGCAGTGGATTTCACGCTGCCCGCTCTGCCGCAGCAGGGCGAATGCTTCCTGACGTTCTTTATCCGCACGGCGGCCGATACAGAGTGGGCAAGCGCCGGATTTGAACTCGGGTTCAGTCAGATTCAACTGCGTGAAGCGAGTGCGCCCGTGTATCCCATACTGCCCGCGCCGATAGTCGCACGGGAAGGCAGATTCCTGACCGTACAGGCGGGACAGACGCAGTACACCGTGGATCTGGCATTCGGCCGCATTGCACAAATCGTTCACGACGGCAGAAATCTGCTCGCGAAACCCAGCCATATCGAGCTGTGGAAAGCGCACGGCAACAACCGCCAGGAAGCGGCGGCGGAGCGGCGCAGCGCATCCATGGAATGTGCGGCGCAGCAGACATACGCTGCCGACGTCGAAACGGACGGGGAATGTGTGCGCGTCACATGCCGCATTGCGCTCGGCGGCGCCAGCGTTGTACCGGTCTATCACGGCACGATCTGCTATTCTTTCACCGGTGACGGCGCGATGACCGTGCATCTTACGCTCGATAAGCGCGAGCTCGCGCCCATGCCGGCACGTTTGGCTGTCGCGTTTACAATGGCGCCCGGCTTTGAACAGATGCGTTACTATGGCTGCGGGCCGCTCGAATCGTACCCGGACCGCCATAAGGCGTGCTATATCGGCAAGTTTGAAACGACGGTCACGGATAACTTCGTGCACTTCATCCGTCCGATGGAAAACGGCGCGCACTTTGATACGCGCAGCGGATCAGTCACGGATGCGGCCGGATGCGGACTTCAATTCATCGCAGAGAAGCCGTATATCTTCGGCGCGACGCACTGTCCGCCGCATCTGCTCGAGCAAACGCTGCACGATGACGAACTGGTTCCCTGTGCCGAAACGTTTGTCTATCTCGACTGCGGGGTGGATATCGGCGGCAGCCGCGGCTATTTTGAGCATGTGGAGCCGGAACGCAAGTGGGACGACAGCCGCATCGACTTTACCGTTCGCGTGCAGCCGATCGGATAAGACGAACACAAACAAGGTATAAGGAAGTGAAAGCATGGCGCTATGGATCGGCATTGACGTCGGCGGTACGAAATGTGCTGCTGTGGCTGCGCGGGCGGACGGCGAGAGACCGATGATCCTTGCAAAGCGGAGATTCGCCACGTCGGATTACCCGCGCTGGCAGGATATGCTCTCTGCGCTCGCGGATGCGGTTGACGCCATGTGCGCGTCAGTCGGCGATACGCCGTGCGGAATCGGCATCAGTTGCGGCGGCCCGCTGGACAGCCGCAGCGGTCTGGTGCTCAGCCCGCCGAATCTGCCCGGCTGGGACAGTGTGCCGATCACAGACTGGTTTTCGCGCCGGTTCGGCGTGCCGGCTTTTCTGCAAAACGACGCAAACGCATGCGCTGTGGCTGAATGGAGATTCGGCGCCGGTCAAGGGTGTAAAAACATGATCTTTCTCACGTTCGGCACTGGACTTGGCGCGGGTTTGATTCTCGACGGCCGGCTTTACAGCGGGACGAACGATATGGCAGGCGAGGTCGGGCATATCCGTCTTATGCCGGACGGTCCTGTCGGCTACGGCAAGGCCGGCTCGTTTGAGGGGTTTTGCAGCGGCGGCGGCATTGCGCAGCTCGCGTCGATCCGCCTGCCTGCGTTTTTACAGTCCGGCGGGCAGACCTCGCTTTCGCCTGACGATTTATCCGCCAAAACAGTGGCGCTGCATGCGGATGCGGGCGATGCGTTCGCGCAGGCGGTCTATGACGAGGTCGGCGCAAGGCTCGGCGCGGGACTTTCCGTATTGATTGATTTGCTCAATCCCGAACGGATTGTAATCGGCAGCATCTTTGCGCGTTCCGGATATCTGCTGCGCGCACAGATGGAGCGTGTTCTACACGCGGAGTCGCTTGTGCGCAGCTGTCAGGTGTGCAGTGTCGTACCGGCGGCCTTGGGCGATGAAATCGGCGATTACGCTGCATTGGGCGTACTTGCCTGCGGTTTGGAGGAATCGGAATGAACGAGCATATTGAACTTGTCTGTACACGCTATCCCGCCCTCGTCAGCGTGCGGGACGAGCTGTACTGTGCGTTTGATCTGCTGTGCGGCTGCTTTGACGCGGGCGGCAAACTGCTGCTGTGCGGCAACGGCGGCAGCGCGGCGGACTGCGCGCATATTGTCGGCGAACTGATGAAAGGTTTTCTGCTGCCGCGCAGGCTGACGGCGGAAGAACGCGCCCTGTTTGCCTGTATGGATGAAGAAACGGCAGCCGTCGCGGACAAGCTGCAAAACGCATTGCCGGCTATTTCGCTATGTGAGGCTCCTGCGCTCACTTCGGCATTTGCCAACGATGTCGACGCGCAGTACGTCTATGCCCAGCAGGTATGGGCGCTCGCGCAAAACAGCCCCGATCTGCTGCTGGCGCTTTCCACATCCGGCAATTCGGAAAACGTCCTGCACGCGGTGCGCACGGCGCGTGCACTCGGACGGGACACCGTTGCGATCACGGGGCAGGACGGCGGTATGCTGCGCGCGCTCTGCACCGTCTGCATCTGCCTGCCGGATCGGGAGACTTACAAAGTGCAGGAGCTGACGCTGCCTGTCTACCACGCGCTTTGCGCTGCTTTGGAAGAACATTTTTTTAACTGAACACAAAGGAGATACTACGATGACTATTCCCAGACCAGAATACCCGAACCCGCAGTTTGAACGCGCAGATTGGATCAACCTCAACGGCACCTGGGCGTTCGAGACGGACCCCGGACGCAGCGGCGAGGCGCGAAAAGTATACGCTGCGGAAAAATTAGCCGGCGAGATTCTCGTGCCGTTCTGCCCGGAAAGCAAACTTTCCGGCGTGGGCCATACCGATTTTATGCCGGCCGTCTGGTACCGCCGCACGGTTGAGATTCCGGCGGACAAGCTGGCAGGCCGAGTTTTTCTGCATTTCGGTGCGGTAGATTACCGCGCGGTCGTTTACGTCAACGGCGCATGTGTCGGTGAGCACAAAGGCGGCTATGTGCATTTCAGCTTTGACGTGACCGGGCATGTACACGCGGGCGAAAATGTGATCGCCGTCTATGCCGAGGACGACGCGCGCGACGGTCTGATTCCGTCCGGCAAGCAGTGCTTTGCCTATGCGTCGCAGGGCTGCCACTACACGCGCACCACCGGCATCTGGCAGACGGTCTGGCTGGAGTTTACGCCCAAAGCCTACATCAAGTCCGTAAAACTCTATCCGGACGCCGCAAACGGCAGTGTGCAGTTTACGGCTGAGGTGTGCGGAGCCGGCACGTTCCGCGCAGAGGCTTTCTTTGACGGCACGCCGGTCGGCTCTGCGCAGTCGGTGTCTTCGGGCGAGACGGTCTGCGGCACGATCGCGCTCTCGCAGGTGCATCTGTGGGACGTCGGTCAGGGCAATCTGTATGACCTGACGCTGCGTTTCGGCGACGATACGGTCAAGAGTTATTTCGGCCTTCGTTCGGTCGGGCTGGATGACAAGCGTTTTCTGCTCAACGGACGCAGTGTGTTCATGCGTTTGGTGCTCGATCAGGGATTTTATCCCGACGGGATCTATACCGCACGCGATGAAGACGCGCTTGTGCGCGACATCGAGCTGTCGCTTGCGGCCGGATTCAACGGTGCGCGTCTGCATGAAAAGGTGTTTGAGCCGCGTTTCCTGTATCACTGCGACCGTATGGGCTATCTTGTCTGGGGCGAATACCCGAACTGGGGTCTGGACTATTCCGATCCGCGTGCGGCGGCAGCGGTGATACCCGAGTGGCTTGAGGCGGTCGGACGCGACTTCAACCATCCTGCTATCATCGGCTGGTGTCCGTTCAACGAGACTTGGGACTATGACGGCCGCATTCAGTGGAACGAGCTGCTGCGTATGGTCTACCGTGTGACGAAAGCAGTCGATCCGACGCGTCCGTGCATCGACACGAGCGGCAACTTCCATGTGGAAACCGACATTTACGATACGCACGACTATGAGCAGAGCGTGGACGTTTTCACTGCGCGCTATCAAAAACTGACGGACGAGAACGAGCTGTTCGATTTGCACCATGACCACGGCGACGCGCAGATATGGTGCGGAGAGCCGGTGTTCATCAGCGAATACGGCGGCATCCGCTGGGCAGGCGAGGATGCAGCCGGCTGGGGATACGGTGAAGCGCCAAAGACAGAGGAAGAGTATAAGCAGCGCTATAAAGGCCTGACGGATGTGCTGCTCGACAATCCCCGGATGTGCGGATTTTGCTACACGCAGTTGTACGACGTGGAGCAGGAGCTCAACGGATTGTACACATACGACCGTGAACCGAAGTTCAATATGGATTTCTTCCATGCGGTCAATTCGCGCAAAGCCGCTATCGAGGAATAAACAGAAACGGAATACGCCGGAGAGGACACGTTCCTTTCCGGCATATTTTATGCTCCGGTACACACACTAACGGCAAGGGGGCATCGTATGAAACGAGTTATGTGTATCGTTCTTTCGGCAGTGCTGTTGTTTCTAACGGCATCCTGCGGCAAAACCCCGTCGCAGCCCGAGACAAAACCGCAGGGGGCGCAGACACAGCCTGTTTATACCGCCAAACCGGCTCGCTGGAGTAAGCATGAGGCGGTATTTGTGTCGCTTTCATCATCCGGTACACCGACACAAATTCGTGTGACCGACCGCATCCGCACGGATGTACCGCAGGTGCGCGTGGACGATGTATCGGCGCTTCGGAATATCCGTGATCTCAAGGGCGGCCTTATCCCGCAAACGAACGGCGTGACGCTCGCATGGCACATGCCGACGACAGAACTGTATTACACGGGCGAGTCGGACAAGACGCTGCCCGTAGACGTGCATATCACATACGCGCTGAACGGCAAAACTGTCAACGCCGAGACACTGCAGGGCAAGTCCGGCGTCGTCAGTGTGCGCGTGCAGGCGGTCAATCACCACAGGCAGGGCGAGGTCTATACGCCGTTTCTGCTGGCAGGCGGGATGCTTCTGCCGCAGGACGCAGCGGATGTCACACTGGAGCATGGCGGATCGTTCGGCGACGGCAACCGGGATCTGGCGTTCGGCGTGCTGCTGCCGGGTATGGCGCAGAATCTGGGGTTGACAGACACGGACCTGCTGCCGGATTCGTTTTCGGTCTCCTTTCATACTTCGCGTTATCGCCAGTCGGAAATGTATTTTCTGCTGCTGCCGCTGTCGACGCTGCAGCTCGGCGACGCGCTGTCCTCCGTTTTCGGCGCGTCCGATCTGCCGCAGTTCGATCTTTCCGCTATAACGAAGGATCTGCGGCAGTTTGACGCCGCGGCACTCACACAGCTTATCCGTCAGCTTCCGCAGAGCAAAAGCCTGCTGCAAACAGCGTCGCAGGCCATGACCGCATACGAAGCCGAACAGCCGCTCTTAGACGTGCTGCAAACGTATCTCACCGCCGAGAATGCGCAGCTTCTGTCTGAAACGATTGATTCGCTCAGCGGAACGAGCCTCAAGGAATACGCGGCTCTTTTGCAGGAGCCGGCTTTTATTGCACTGCTTGCGGATATGAGTACCGTGTCAGCCGCGTTTTCCCGTTTGATACCAGTGCTCTCGTCCATGATCGACGCACTGAATACGCCGCAGGTACGCGCGGCGATTCAAAAGCTCCCCGATACGATGGAGAAACTGAACGCACTGTCCGCGGCGGTCGAACAGAACGGGCAGCTTCTTCGCACGCTGACGGACTTTTCCGAGAGCGGTGCGATGGGACAGTTGACCGCGCTCTTTTCATCGGTGCAGACCACGCTTGACAGCGGCGCGCTCGATACGCTGCTGTCGCTGAGCGGTCGTGCGCAAGAGCTGCAGAACCGTATACAGGCGACGCTCGATGCGGGAAAAAAGTACGGCATCTTTACGGATGCGCCGCAAGATGCCGAAACGAGCGTATATTTTGTTTTAAAAGTCGATCATTTGTAACCGAGCGCTATTGCGCCGAACAGCGCCACCGCGCTGAATGCAAATTCCGCAAGGAACAGTTTCCATGTGAAGCGCAGGAATTTGCCGTAGGAAACGCCGACAAGCCCGATCGCAATGAGCATCACGCCGCTTGTCGGGTACAGCACGTTACCCAGACCGTCCGACAGGCAGAAGGCGAGCACAACGGATTGACGCGAAATGTGCACCAGATCCGCCAAAGGCAGCACCAGCGGCATGATGAGAAACGCTTTTGCCGTACCGCTGCCGATGAAAAATTCCATGGCCAAAACGACCAGCGAGATCAGCAGCAGAGAAATGGCCGGATTGAATCCGTTGATGCCGGTGTAAATGTGGTACAGGATTGTGTCGGTGATTTTGCCCTCGCGCATGAGGAACGTTACCGCCATCACGAAGATAATCAGCGGCGCGACCGGCGCGATCGTTTTGGCGCCCTGCAAAAAACTGTGCAGCAGGTTCTTGCCGCGGATACCGGCCGTATGTCCCGCGATCAGTCCGCCGATCGTAAACAGGATCGCCATACCGGCCATCGGCGCATAGCTGATGTATTCGCGCACGTCAAACGGGATCGCCGTGATGCGCTGCAGCACAAAACTGACGACCGCGATGACGACCACAAGCGCAATGCAGGTCAGGAATCTTTTGGTGGCAAGGCGAAGCTGTTCGTTTTCGCACACGCTCATGTCCGCCTGAAAGCGCTCGCGCAGTTTTTCGTCGCTGCCGCGAACGATCGAACGCGACGGATCGGCTTCGATGCGCTTTGCATACCGGATGACGAACGCCGTGAGAATGCCGTAAATGCCGGCAAACACGATCAGCCGGTACCACAGACCGCTGAAGATCGGCAGACCTGCCATCGACTGCACCAGCACCACGTTGAACGGATTGAACGTGGCGGCCGAGTAGCCGAAGGCAATCGCAAGCAGGCTGATGCTTACCCCGACAAGCGAGTCCCATCCGAGCGCGAGCGAGATCGCCACACACAGCGGCACGATGGTGATGCTTTCTTCCAGAATGCCCATCACGGACGAGAGCGCCATCATGATGAGGATGACGACCGGCAGGAGCATGTATTTGCGCATGGAGAATTTTTTGACGACGCTTGCCATGATATACGACAGCACGCCGCTCTTGTCGAGAATCAGAAACGTACCGCCGATCAGGATAATGAACAGGATGATGGCTACGCCGGTCAGCGCGTCGGACGAGCCGAACACCTCGATCGGCGCGGTGAACGTTTTCCAGAAGGGGAGGCGGAAGTCGATCGTGTGGTATGTAGACTTGCCGCGGCGGTCAATCGGGATGATGGAGCCGTCCTCCGTGTGAAAAAACTGCCCGCGCGGAATGACCTGCGTGAGGATCCCCGCCAGGATCATGATGCCGAGAATTGCCAGGGTAATGAAGAGAATCGTCTTTTTGTCGATCTGCAGACCTTTGGCTTGCTCTTTCTGTTCGTTCTTTTCCTTCATAGGCGTCCTCATTTCTCAAAGGATTTTTCGGGCGCGATTTTCGCGTGCGGCGCATCAATCGGCGCGTCCTGCACGTGCGGCGCAGCCCAGCGCACCGCATTGATGAGGATTCTCTGAATTTCCGGGATATGGTATGTCGGGTTTGTTTCGTGACCCGGCTGGAAATAGAAAACTTTGCCGCGCCCTTTGTACCAGCAGCAGCCGGAGCGGAACACTTCGCCGCCGCGGAACCAGCCGATGAAAACCAGCTCATCCGGCTGCGGGATGTCGAACCGTTCGCCGTACATTTCCTCCTGCGGGATGTCGAGGTAGTCGAAATCACCGCCGAAGCCCTCTGCAATCGGATGCGACGGCAGCACGCACCACAGACGCTCACGGTCATCTTCACGCCACTGCAGAGAGCAGGTCGTGCCCATCAGCCGGATAAACGGTTTGGAAAAATGCGCGGAGTGCAGCGGAATGAATCCCATGCCGCGCATAACGCGGTCATAGATTCTCTGTACGAGTGCATCCGGCACTTCGTCGTGTCGGCCGTGTCCCCACCACAGCAGCACGTCTGTATTGCGCAGCGCTTCGTCGTCGAGACCGCAGTGCGGATCGTCCAGCGTTGCGGCACGCGCAGAAATGTCGCCGCACGTATTTAAAAAGTCTGCAATGGTCTGTGCGATGCCTTTCGGGTATACACGCAGCACGCTTTCATCCAGGTGCGCCGCGTCGCTTTCGACCCATACGGTTACTTGAATCATGGCATTTCCTCCGGAATAGCAGTTTCTATTTCATCGGCACGCGCGAGGATATCGTCAAAAGAGGCGACCTGTGTGCCGGGCAGCGATGCGGTCAGCGTGCCGGCGGCCGTCATAAGACGTGCGGTTTCAAGCAGCGTCAGGCCGCGAACCGCAGCATAGGAGAGCATCGCGACCATCGAGTCTCCGGCAGCCGCAGCGGAACCGACCTCGATCGGGAAGGGGATCGTCTGCACGACAAACGTATCGCGCACAAAAATTGCGCCGTGCTCGCCCATGGAGACGCAGACCAGCTTCACGCCCTGTGCGGCGATGTCCTGTGCCGCCGCAATGATCTGCGCGTCGGAAGTCAGTTCGTGCCCGACCAGCGTTTCCAGCTCCCGCAGATTGGGCTTGATCGCATACGGCTTTGCCTCGATTCCTTCCCGCAGACAGGCGCCGTCCGCATCAAGAATGGTTTTCACGCCGAAACTGGTCGCCAGAACGGTCAGATCGCGGTAGACCGATGTGCTAAGGTCGGGCGGTATGCTGCCGGAGAGGACAAGCACGTCGGCTTCCGGCAGAAACTGCATCAGCGTTTTCGTGAAATCTTGATAAGCATCGCCGGCGTTGAAGCCGATTTCGTTCAGCTCTGTCATCACGCCCGTCTGCGCGTCGAGGATTTTCAGATTGACGCGCGTTTCGCCTTCCGCCTCGCAAAAGGCGCATTGGATATCCGACTGTTCGAGGTAGTCGACGATCTTGCGTCCGTACACACCGGCGACAAGACCGGTCGCAACAAAGGACTCGCCGCATCCGCGCAGCGCGCGTGCCACGTTGATGCCTTTTCCGCCGACGTCTGTGCGCGCGCTGAGCACACGGTTGGTCTGTCCGGTTTCAAAACGCTCTACCTGCACGGTCTTGTCCATGCAGGGATTGAGCGTTACAGTGATGATGCTGTATTTTTTCATCTCAGCGTTTTACGAAAAACTCGTCGTACCAGACCAGGAACGAATAGATGCTCCAGATCTTTTTCATGTTCTTGGCCGTGCCGTTTTTATGGTCTTCCAGAAGACGCAGGATCTCCTGCGTGTTGAAGATCGAGGCGGCCTCTTCGCTTTCAAATTTCTCGCGAACCATGTTGTAGTATTTGTCCTGACGCAGCCAGTCGTTCAGCGGCGTCGGGAAGCCGAGCTTGCGCATACCGGCGGTTTTCGGCGGCAATTCGCGCGAAGCGGCCAGACGCAGCGCAACCTTTGTTTTGTCCTTGTGTACGCGGTGCTCGGCAGGAATCGACAGCGCAACCTTGAGCATTTCGCGGTCAAGGAACGGCACGCGCAGCTCCAGCGAGCTTGCCATGCTCATCTTGTCCGCCTTCTGGAGGATATCATACAGCAGCCATGTGTTCAGATCGGCAAACTGCATTTTTGTCACGTCGTCCAGGTCTCGCACTTTGTCAAAGTGGGGTTTGGTAAACGTCGCCGGATCAATCTGCGGCACCTTGTCGCGCATGTATTTGGCGCGTTCGTGCCAGTCGAACACGTAGTTGTTGCGGATGTAGCGCTTTTCCATCGGGTAGCGGCCGCGCACAAGGAAGCGTTTGCCGTGGAAATTCGGCAGCTTGGACGCGACGACCGACAACGCCGTGCGCACACCCTGCGGTACCTTCATATATTTCGCATAATCCAGCGGTTCTTTGTAGTAGTTGTAGCCGCCGAACAGTTCGTCCGCACCCTCGCCGGAGAGCACGACCTTGACGAACTTCGCGGCATTCTTGGCCAGATGATACAGCGGCACGGCGGAGGGATTCGGCAGCGGTTCATCCATGTGGTACTGCACGTCGGGGAAACTGTCAAAAAAGTCGTCTGCCGTGATCTTGATGGAGTAGTTTTCCACGCCTTCCACGGCGGCAAATTCCTGTGCGCATTCCAGCTCCGAGTATTTCAGTTCGGACTGCTCGGCATAGCCGATGGAAAACGTCTTGAGCTTCTGCAGCTTGTTCAGCTCGTGCACCGTATACGAGCTGTCGACGCCGCTTGAGAGGAAGCAGCCGACCTCCACGTCGGAGATTTTGTGCGCAGCGGTAGATTTTGCGAACGTGTCGGCAATGATATCCGCCCACTCTTCGATTGTCTTGCTTTCGTCGATTTCGTATTTGAAGTCGAAGTACCGCTCAATCTGCATATTGCCGTTCTCATAGGTGAAGCATTCGCCGCCGAGCAGCTTATACACGTTTTTAAACAGCGTTTCTCGGCACGGGATATACTCGAACGACAGATATTCCGGGATTCGTTCACGGTTCAGCTCGCGCACAAACGCAGGGTGCGGGAGAAAACTCTTGATTTCGTTACCGAACAGGAAAACGCTGTCCTTGATATAGTAGTAGAAGGGCTTTATACCGAAGATGTCGCGCGCTCCGAACAGCTTGTTCGTCGCCTTCTCATAGATGACAAACGCGTACATGCCGCGCAGCATGCCCAGCAGCGCCTTGCCGTATTCTTCGTAACCGTGCAGCAGCACCTCGGAGTCCGTGTGCGTTTTGAACACATGCCCCTTGGCGATCAGTTCTTCGCGCAGGGACTGGAAATTGTAGATTTCGCCGTTGAAAACGAGGACGAGGGAACCGTCTTCATTCTCGATCGGCTGGCTGCCGTTTTCGAGGTCGATGATGCTCAGTCTCCGGAATCCGAGCGCCGCACCGTCTGTGATGAAGTAGTCGTCCTGGTCGGGGCCGCGGTGCGCGATTGTGTCCGCCATCTTGCGGATACAGGAATCGGCCACGGGGATGTCTGCGTCGATATATCCGACAAATCCGCACATAATTGAATCCTCCGTTATTTGCAGTAGGTGTTGAACTTCTTGATCTGATTGAGCTCGTATGCCGCCACATACGCCCAGCGCTTGAGCGTCATATCCGGCTTATAGATAATGGGATTGCTCCATTTGCCTTCCTTGAACAGGCGCATGGCGCGCGCGCGCATTTCATCGTCGTGCACAAACTTTTTGATCACGTACTTCGGCACGAAGGTGAACAGATGCTCGTTGTCCGCAACCGTCAACCCTTCAAACTGCTTGCCGTAAATATACTCGTCCACCAGATACTTGACCGCGTTGAAGCCGCTGCCGGTGATGTAGTAGTTGCTGCGGCCGAGACGGACGTTGATTTCAAAGAATTTGTACTTGCCGTCGCGCGGATCGTACTTGAGATCGAAGTTGGCGTAGCCGACATAGCCGACACGTTTTAAGAAACGCTGCGCCTGGTCGACGACCTCCATGTTGACCTCATTGATGATCGCGCAGGGATTGCCGAGCGCGGAGGGTGTGTGCTCTTCGAGCAGCGTGTGGCCGAAGGCGGCGAAACGCACGTCGGAATTCTTGTCACAGTAGCAGGTCAGCACGCGCATGCCGGTGTCGTCGCCGGGAATGCGGTCCTGGATGAGGAATTTATAGTCATAGCTCGACGTCGCCAGATTCTGCAGCATTTCCTCAAGCTGCTGCTTGTTGTCAAAGCAGAAGACCTTCTTCTTGCCGGGGAATTTGGCGTAGTGATACAGTGCGCTGTTGGCGGTTTTGGCAATGATCGGGTACTCGAAGTCAAACGTCAGCGGCGTTTTTTTCTTGCAGTCGTATACAAATGTCTTCGGATACGGAATGCCCAGCTCCTCCATGTAGGCGTAGAACTTGTCTTTGAGCACAATCTCATTGAGCAGATCGGGGTCGATATAGGGGATCACGTAGTATTTGGACAGCTTGTCCTTGTTTTCGCTCAGGATACGCACGTACCAGTCGCCGCAGCCGAGCACCAGCAGTTTTTTGCCCTTGCCGTATCTTTCGCCCACTTCCAGAAGCGCCGGAATCAACACGTCCTCGCGTTCGAGTCCTTCGTAGTACAAACTCTCGCACAGACCGCTCATCACGACCGGGCCGCCCTGCGACATATTGACCGCCAGACTTTTGACCTGATACGCTTCATAGAAGGAGCGGATGAGACTGTATGCTGTGATATCGCCGCCGAGAATGACGGGAATGAAATCGTACTCTTTGAATTCCATTTTGACGTATTCCTTTCCGATACACTATATATGTATAGATTTACCAAAAAATTATATGCCAATTCCCGACGGATGTCAAGGCGTTTCGACGCGTTGAACGCCGGATTATAAATATTTTTTCCGCCCCGCCGCACAGTATGCGTTGAGTTTTTTCAAAAGCTGTGGTATACTGTCCTCAGAAAAAAACGGAGGCAGATATGCGCAGTCTATTGACCTATCTTAAAGGCTACCGCCGGGAGAGCGTGCTCAGTCCTTTGTTCAAGCTGCTGGAAGCAACGCTTGAGCTGATCGTGCCGCTTGTGGTAGCGGCGATCATCGACCGCGGCGTCGGCGGTGCGGACAAGAAAACAGCCGTTCAGTTAAGCCTGGTGCTGGTTGCACTGGGTCTGGTCGGCCTGCTGTTTTCCGTATCGGCACAGTACTTTGCGGCAAAGGCGTCTGTCGGCTTTTCTGCAAAGCTGCGCTCTGCTCTGTTCCGTCATATTCAGCGGTTCTCCTACAAAACGCTCGACGAGACCGGGATTTCCACGCTCATCACGCGCATGACGTCCGACATGAATCAGATGCAGACCGGGCTCAATCTGACGCTGCGTCTGCTGCTGCGTTCGCCCTTTGTCGTGTTCGGCGCCATGATTATGGCGTTCACGATCGACAAGCATGCCGCGCTTTGGTTTGTCGGCGTGATTCCCGCGTTGTCCGTCGTCGTGTTCGGGATCATGCTTGTCAGTATCCCGCTTTACAGAAAGACGCAGGAACACCTTGACGGCGTTTTATCGTCCACGCGGGAAACACTCAGCGGCGTTCGTGTGCTGCGTGCGTTCGGCAAGCAGGAGAGCGAGATCGCCGCCTTCCGGGAGAAGAATACGGCGCTCACATCTATGCAGAAATTGGTCGGCCGCATCAGCGCGCTGATGAATCCTGCAACGTATGTGATTCTCAATCTTGCCGTAATCGGGCTTTTGCGGACTTCCTCTGTGCGCGTGCAAGCCGGGATTCTTACACAGGGCGAGGTTGTCGCGCTGTACAATTACATGTCGCAGATACTGGTCGAGCTGATCAAGCTCGCGAATCTGATTATCCAGATCACCAAATCCGTTGCCTGTGCAAGGCGCATTCACGCCGTGCTGGATATTCCGGCAGGGGAGGACGTAACGCCGGATTTACCGCATGGCGATCCGTCGTACCGTGTGGAATTCTGTGATGTGACGATGCGGTACAATGCTACAGGCGAGCCGGCGCTGCAGGAAATCAATCTGCGCGTAAAGCCGGGCGAAACGGTCGGTGTAATCGGCGGTACCGGCAGCGGAAAAACAACGCTTTGCAACTTGATTCCCCGCTTTTACGAAGCCAGCGGCGGACAGGTTTTGGTCGACGGCACAGATGTGCGCGCTACAGAAACGAATGCGTTGCGCGCGCGTATCGGTGTTGTCCCGCAGAAGGCCGCGCTGTTTTCCGGGACGATCCGGGAGAACCTTCTTTGGGGCAATGCGTCCGCATCGGATGATGCGCTGCAGGAAGCGGCCGCAGCGGCGCAGGCGGGCGACGTGCTCTCGGTCAAGGGCGGTCTTGACGGCCGGATCGAGCAGGGCGGCCGCAATCTGTCCGGCGGACAGCGGCAGCGGCTGACGATCGCGCGTGCGCTTGTGCGCCGGCCGGATATTCTCATTCTTGACGACTGCGCTTCTGCGCTCGACTTTGCAACCGACGCCGCATTGCGTACTGCGCTGCGCAGTCTGCCGTATCACCCGACCGTTTTCATCGTCTCCCAGCGCACATCGTCCATCCGTCACGCGGATCAGATCATCGTGCTCGAAGACGGGCGCGCGGTCGGCGTCGGGACACACGATGCGCTCTTGCAGGATTGCAGCGTGTACCGTGAGATTTATGACTCGCAGTTCCGAAAGGAGGACGAGGCATGAAAAAGACGCGCGAAAAAGCCGGCCGCGGCACGGTTAAGAAGGTTCTGAAGTATCTGCGTGCCTACCGGTTCCTTATTGCTTTATCTGTCCTGCTTTCCGCTGTGACGGTATCTATGACGCTGTATGTACCTGTGCTTGTCGGCCGTGCAATTGATTGTATTGTTGGTGCGGGACAGGTCGATTTTACTGCTGTAGTGCGGATTCTTCTGCGGATTGCCGTCGTTATCGGCTGCACGGCAGTATCGCAGTGGCTCGTCAATTCCATCAATAACCGCATTGCTTATCACGTTGTGCGCGACGTGCGCGACGAGGCGTTTTGCCATTTGCAGATTTTGCCGCTGTCCTATCTGGATGCGCATCCCGTCGGCGAGATTGTCAGCCGCGTGATTGCCGACGTCGACCAGTTTGCGGACGGTTTGTTGCTTGGATTTTCACAGTTGTTTACCGGTGTTGTGACCATCATCGGTACGCTTGGATTTATGCTTGCAATCCGTCCGACGATTGCGGCGGTCGTCGTGGCGCTCACACCGCTGAGCTTTGTTATCACGCGGTTTATCGCCTCACATACGTACCGCTTTTTTCAGGATCAGAGTGTGACGCGCGCCGAGCAGACGGCGCTGATTGACGAAACGCTGACCAATCAGAAGACAGTCAAGGCATTCGGACAGGAGCAGAACGTCGGCGACCGCTTTGACGAGGTCAATGAGAGACTGCGGAAAACGTCCTTAAAGGCAATCTTCTTTTCGTCGCTGACGAACCCGTCGACGCGGTTTGTCAACAATGTTGTCTATGCCTGTGTGGCGCTTGCAGGGGCGCTGATCTGCATTGCGACAGCGGGGACGGCCGTGCCGTTCACGGTCGGCAGCCTGGCCGCATTCCTAAGCTATGCCAATCAGTACACAAAGCCGTTCAATGAAATCAGCGGTGTGGTCACGGAACTGCAAAATGCGCTGGCTTGTGCGGCACGAATATTTGCGCTGATCGAAGAGCCTGCACAAACGCCGGACGACTTTCACGCGAAAGAACTGACGGATGTGCGCGGATGTGTGGACATTACGGACGTCGCGTTTTCATACACGCCGGATAAATCGTTGATCGAGAACCTGAATCTGCATGTGCAGCCGGGTCAGCGTATCGCAATTGTCGGCCCGACGGGCTGCGGCAAAACGACGCTGATCAATCTGCTCATGCGTTTCTATGATGTAAACGCCGGCTCGATTTGCGTGGAGGGCGAGGACGTGCGCCATGTGACGCGCCGGAGCCTGCGCGCTGCATACGGTATGGTGCTGCAGGACACCTGGCTTAAGAATGCGACCGTGCGCGAGAACCTTACACTCGGCCGTCCGGACGCGACGCAGGAAGATATTGTTGCCGCATGCAAGGCTGCGCATGCGCACAGCTTCATCTGCCGACTGCCGCAGGGGTATGACACGGTTCTCGGAGAGGACGGCGGCAGTCTTTCGCAAGGGCAGAAACAGCTTTTATGCATCGCGCGCATCATGCTGTGTCTGCCGCCGATGCTGATTCTCGACGAAGCGACTTCCTCTATTGATACACGAACCGAGTCGCATATCCAGCAGGCTTTTCATGCCATGATGACTGGCCGCACTACGTTTATCGTGGCGCATCGGCTCAGTACGGTTCGGGAAGCGGATCTGATTCTCGTCATGCGGGACGGACACGTCGTCGAGTCCGGTACGCATTCTGAGCTTTTGCAAAAAGAAGGCTTTTACGCCGGACTCTACAACAGCCAGTTTGCCGACTGACAGGCAAACCGGTTGCATTCTGCCGGATAATCGGCTATAATGATATGAATTTAGAATTACATGTAAGGGGTTGTACGGAATGATCAGTACAGTCAACGTCGGATTGCAGTACGGCGGACGGGAGCTATTCAAGGGTGTGGACGTCAAGTTTACCAAAGGGAATTGCTATGGTCTGATCGGAGCCAACGGCGCCGGCAAGTCTACGTTTCTGAAAATCTTATCCGGTGAAATCGAACCGCAGAAGGGTCAAGTTATTGTCACACCCGGCGAGCGTATTTCCGTGCTGCGTCAGGATCACTTTGCATTCGACGCCTACGACGTGATTCGCACGGTGCTGATGGGCAATGCACACCTGTGCGAGGTTATGGACGAAAAGGAGGCCATCTATCTCAAGGAAGACTTTTCCGAGGAGGACGGCATCCGTGTCAGCGAGCTTGAGGAGGAGTTTGCTGAGATGGGCGGATGGAGCGCCGAGAGCGACGCGGAGATTCTGCTCAACGGTCTGGGCGTTACGAATCAGTATCACAACATGCAGATGTCCGAGGTGCCCAATGAGATCAAGGTCAAGGTGCTTCTGGCGCAGGCGCTGTTCGGCAATCCCGATATTCTTCTGATGGACGAGCCGACCAACCATCTCGATCTGTCCGCAATCGCGTGGCTCGAGGAGTTTCTGATCGACATTGAAAGCACGGTGATTGTCGTTTCCCATGACCGTCATTTTCTGAATAAGGTCTGCACACACACCGTGGATATCGACTACGGCAAGGTCACGATGTACGTCGGCAACTATGATTTCTGGTACGAGTATACACAGATGGCGCAGCGCCAGCTCAAGGAACAGAACAAGAAAGCGGAGGCCAAGGCGAAGGAGCTGCAGGAGTTTATTGCGCGCTTCAGCGCCAATGCGTCCAAATCCAAGCAGGCGACCAGCCGCAAGAAGCTGCTGGACAGTCTGGTGATCGAGGACATTCCCGTATCGTCGCGCCGTTTCCCGTATGTTGCGTTCAAGCCGGATCGGGAGATCGGCAACGAGGTTCTGACCGTGTCGGGTATTTCCAAGACCATCGGCGAACGCAAGGTTCTCGACAATATCAGCTTTGTGATTCGCCCGCATGACAAAGTGGCGTTTGTCGGCACGGATTCTCTGGCCAAGACGACGCTTTTCCAAATACTGATGGGCGAGATGGAACCGGATGCAGGTACTTTTAAGTGGGGCGTCACAACATCGCAGGCGTACCTGCCGAGCGACAATTCGTCTTTCTTCGACGGATGCGAGGACAGCCTGATCGACTGGATACGCCGCTATTCCAATCTGATCTTTGAGTCGGACGTGCGCAGCTGGCTGGGGCGGATGCTCTTCTCCGGCGAGGAAGCGACCAAGCAGGCGAAGGTGCTTTCCGGCGGTGAGCGTGTGCGCTGCATGCTGTGCAAGATGATGCTTTCCGGCGCAAACGTGCTGCTTCTGGACGAGCCGACGAACCATCTTGACCTCGAGTCGATCGCCTCGCTCAACGACGGCGTCATCCGCTTCCCGGAGACCGTACTGTTCACGTCGCACGATCACCAGTTTGTGCAGACGATCGCCAACCGTATCATAGATATTACGTCAGGTCATTTTTACGACAAGGTTATCACATTCGATGAATACATCGAAGAACAAATGCAGACAAACTGATTGCCTGTTACAGACAGAAACAAGGGTTCTTTTCCCGGGAAATACCGGAAGAAGAACCCTTGCTTGTTTACATTGGATGCAGGCAATGTATATCGGTTATGACTCCTGTGCTCGCTGCATCAGATATTCTGCAAACTGAAGATCGGAGATATAAGTGAGTTTTACGTTGTGATGGAATTCGGTAAAGAATGCGACACGCGGCGTACCGGGGTAGTGGTAAATCAGCTCCGAATACGGAGAGTTCACGTCCAGATACTGATCCAAATCCCGAAAATGAAACGCCTCCGGAGACTGGCAGAAATAGAATGCGTTCCGATCCAGCCGTTCAAACTTGTCCTTATTAAACAGCTCGCCCGGACACTTTTCTGCTGTAGTGACCGCGTCGTAATCGTCCAGCAGCGCGAAGTATTTTTCCACCGTTTCTGCGCTGACGAAGGGATTTACAGCCTGCAGAATCATCAGCTTGTCGCAGCTCCCGCCACTGAGCGAACGAATGCAATCCAACCCGTTTCGCACCGAATCCGGCCGTTCTTTACCACCTCTGACAAAATGCAGACGCGGATCGGATATATCCCCCAGATAGTCGAGGTAGGCGGGGTCCATAGCGATAACCACTGCGTCGACGCCGCATGCGGTCAGCGCCGCCTCAAGGGCATACTGAACCACGGGCTTTCCGTACAGCAGGTGATACTGCTTGGGCAGTGACGCGCCGAAACGTTTGCCCACACCGGCGCTCAGGAGCAGTATGGCATTCATCGGTTACACCTCCACGTGGGACAGATCGGCATGGCACGGAAATTCCACCGGCGTCATATAGTCGCCGTACTGCTTTGTCAGCGAAGCGTCATAGTTGACCGGAATACTGAATTCACGATCCTCAAAAACATGCTTGCACACAGGAAGCTCAAAAGAGCGCGGCAATTTTTCTTTCGGGTGCTGGACCCAGTCGGTGTAGGTTATGTACTCCGAATGCCGGCTTCCGAGGGCGCTGTATAATGCAAAAAACAGTTTGGCGAGCCGTATACGGTTTTTGTTTGAAAGGTTCTGAATAAAGCGATACTTGGCGTTGTACTGAAAAGACTCTTCGTTCCTTGCGTCGATATGCTTGAACAAGGACATTCTGGTCGCTGTAACAAAAACGAAATACAGCTTTTGCTGCAGCTTCAGAAGTCGCTCGCTTTTCGGTGCGCCGCAATATACAATGATGTCCATCCATATGCCGTTGTGCATATCGAGTGACGCATATTTATCCTGCGGCATAAACGTACCGCACTTGCGTAATCTTGCAAACCAATACGGATGCTCCGGATCTGTAGTAATCCAGCTGAAATGAATCCCGGGTATCGGATGCTTGCGGATAATCCGAACGAATCTTTTAAACTCATGCATTTCCATGTGCACGTCGATATCGTCGTCCCACGGGATGAAACCGTTGTGACGAACCGCGCCTAAAAGTGTTCCGCCGGACAACCCATACGTGATGTTATGCGTGTCGCAGAACTCTGCGAATTTACATAAAACCTCATACTCGGTCAGTTGCAGCTCTCTCAATTCGCAAGCCATAATATACCTCCGATAGTTTTTGAATTATTATAACACATATTTCCGAAATTGTCTATTTTTATTTCGGTATAATTTCGGTATAAAAAACAGAGCTGCGCGACATACGAAAATTGCACAGCGTGAGGAAGAGTAGAAGAGCCGTAAAGAATTGAAAAAACGGCTCTGTCCATTCAATGTGGTGCAGAGCCGCAGCTTGTAACATTCAGAATTCTTTTATCAGATCGGCCGCATCTGTCAGATCGTCCACAGCGCAGTCCGCTCCGGCATCCAGCAGTGTCTGCCGGTCAAAGGAAGATGTGACCGCAATACAGCGCATGCCGCCGGCCTTGGCCGCCTGCACGCCGGATACGGCGTCTTCAAACACCAGGCATTCGCTCGGCGCAATACCGCATTTTTCTGCGCAATTGAGAAAAATTTCGGGATCAGGTTTTTTGCGCACGACTTCGCTCGCCGTGACCAGCGCGTCAAAGTCGGACGGTTTTGCGCCGATGCATCGAAGGTTGCACTGCACCTTGACGTCATCTGCCGCTGAACCCACCGCAATGTGATAGCCCAGCGCTTTGAGCTGTCGGGGCAGTGTTCTTGCCCAGGGGAATACCGTCACGCGTTCGTCAGCCGTCTCGCAGTAAATCTGATAGGTTCGCGTGCGCATCTCCTCGCAGAAAGAGACGCCGTATTTTTCTGCAACGCTGCCGATGAAAACACGCTCGCCCATACCGGTAAACGGCTTGAAATCTTCATACTGTGCGGGCAGACCGTAATCCTCTCGCAGCGTCTGCAAAGCGGCGCGCGTAATTGCATCCTCCGAGTCAACGAGCACGCCGTCCATGTCGAATATGACCAGACGTATCATACTTCCTCCTGCTTCTCGGCCTCTTCTTTTGCGGCGGCTTTTGCAGCTTTTGCAAGACGGCGGCGTTTGCGCGCCTTATAACCGAGCAGTGCCTCAAGGTTTTCGTCCGGCGTTTGACATGTGCCGATTGTGGTATTGCCGACGCCGTACATGCCGTGAAAGTCGCTGCCGCCGGTCATCAGCAGACCGTTCTTTTTAGCGGTCTGCTGCAGCCGTGCGACGGTTTCTTCGTCGGCAGACGGATGCCAGACCTCGACACCGTCCAGACCTTCTTCGATCAGCTCGTCCAGTAGTTCGAAATTGTCATAAAGAGCAGGGTGGGCCAGCACGGCAATACCGCCCGCATCGTGGATAGCCTCAAGGATTTCCTTCGGGCTCGGATAGTTGGATTCACGCAGAACGTTGTTCTGACTATTTGCGTCAAAGAGCTGCTTATATAAATCTCCGTATATTCGGTCAGTCAGACCGCTTTCCATCATGGCGTGCATGATGTGTTGCTTGTACACGCCGGTCGAGCCGGTCGCGCACTTGATGATGAAATCGGACGTGACGGGATATTGCAGAGAGGTTTTTAAAATCATATATTGGCTGGATTTTTTGCTTTCCAGCAAATTGCGTCTGCAAAGGCCTTCCAATCTGTCGGGACTGTCCGGCAGATAACAGATCAGATGCGCGCGGGAATTGCGTTCATGATCGGTTGCGGACAGTTCGACGCCCGGTAGTACACGCACGTCGTGCTGCTCGCCGATGCGTTTGGCACGCACGTTACCGGCAAGACAGTCATGGTCTGTGATCGAAATGGTCTGTATTCCCTGTTTTTTTGCAAGCACGATTAAGCTGTCAATTCCCATTGAACCGTCGGAAAGACGGGTGTGGCAATGCAAGTCTGCACCCATAAACATACCCCCTGAACCGAATAAAAATTTCCTGAAAAAATATTACATAATTATAACAGTATTCTACACCTTTTCACACTAAAATGCAAGTGCCGTTTTGGCACCATCGTAAATTATTTTTCCTATTTGGATATATGGAAATATATGCTAATAACGGCAAAAACGAGGGACTGCTTCTCCGCATATCTTTCGTATGCACGGAGAAACAGTCTCTTTTTCTCTCAAATATTGCTTTGTAAAAACACAGTCCCGGGCAATGCTTATACCTTGCCGGCGGCGACTTCTTTCGGAGATAGCAGTGCGCTAAAATTGACCAGCAGAAGAACAACATACACAGACCACACGGGAACGCCTTCGATCAGTCCGTCTTTTCCGACCGTGACCAATAGTGTTAAAGATGCCGCGAGGACAAGACAGAAGAACACCGTCAGCAGAACAAACCGTTTGCTCTTGCGGCTCATATGCAGCAGGCACATGACCACAGGCGCTGCCGCGCCGAAGGCAAAGACAAGGGCGCCCGTCCAGTGTGACATACACCGCAGAGAATTGAGAATCAAATCTTCGCCGGCGGACGGCACGTTGATCGTGATAAACAGCGCAGCGCAGCCGATGCAGGCCGCGGTCAAGCCGACGTTGCTTTTGTATCCGTACCTGCGGAACATATAGCATGTGTTTACAAATACGGATTCCGTGGAGAGGATGCCCCAGAGTTTGAAGCTCCACGGATAATCCAGTCCGATCATGCTGGCTGTATACTTGCGCGGATCTTTTAAAAACGTGTAGAAGGTGATGAATGCGCATCCGACGATCAGGGAAACCAGTGCAAATACTTTATCCGATTTCTTTTCTTCCCGATAGAGAAACTGCTGCATATACACGGGAAACAGCAGCAGGATCACGGTAGAAACGACGATCCACACGGGGTAAACCCAGAACGCGAATATGCCTGTTTCGTTGCTCGGGTAGGTGTCCCAATGCAGGAAAAAGATCATCCATACGAGATATGCCGCGCCGAAAAACAGCCAGAGCGCTTTATAACCGGTCGGCAGTTTTGTTGCTTTTTGCATTGTGTCCTCCGATCAATCTAAAACGTCCACGGTATACACCAGATCGAAAATGCCGCCCTGCGGCAAACGCTGAATGGCGTCTTTTTCGGAAAGATCGTCGCGCGCACGCCGGTCGTCGTTCACGCCGCACCATGGCTCGATACACACATACGGCGCGCCGGGCTTTGCCCAGATGCCGAGATACGGCACGTCGCCGAACGTGAAACGGATTTCGTGCGCATTGTCGGCATGGCGCAGAGTGACCGCGCGCGAGCGAATACTGGAGAGAATCAGCGCATCGCGGTTGAAAATGTCTTTCGTAATGACAATGTCGCGCTCGTCCCGCAGCACGGGTGACTTGTCCGCAAGGCGGATGGAATCATCGTCAATCGTTTCCGTGTCGAGTGTTTCGGGTTTGTCGAATGACAGCACGTCGCCGATTGCGCAGTTGAAGGCCGGATGTCCGCCGAGCGAAAAATACATTTCGCCGTCCGTGCAGTTGACGACCGTGTGTGTGGCGCGCAGCGTTTTGCCCAGCAGCTCGAATTTCACATACAGCTCAAACTCAAACGGATAGCACGCGCGCGTGGCGTCGTCGCTCCGGAGCAGAAATACCGCTTCGTTTCCGGCGCAGGAGACGACCTCAAACGTGCGCTTGCGCGCAAAGCCGTGTTTCTGCATCGTGTATTCCTTGCCGCGGAAACGGTATTTGTCGTCGAGCAGCCGTCCGATGATCGGGAACAGCACAGGCGCCTGACCGTACCAGACGGCAGGATCGCCCTGCCAGATGTACTCGAACCCGTCGCTTTTGCGCACCAGCGAGTGCAGTTCCGCACCGGCGTCGTTGATCTGCGCAACTAAAAAATCATTTTCTATTGTATAGTACATTTAATAGTCTCCTTACTCTGCAATCACAGCTTTTCCGCCGAGAATATGGATGCATTTAACCGGACAGCCTTCGGCGCATTTGCCGCAGGCTACGCATTTTTCGGGATCGACCTGCGCGCAGAAATTGATCACGGAGATCGCGCCGACCTCACAGTTCTTGACGCACTTCATGCAGCCGATGCACCCGGCCTTGCACTGTTTGCGTGTAGCGGCGCCTTTCTCGTGATTCATGCACAGCACGGCGGGAATACCTTCGGATTTCGGTACAACGGAGATCAGATGTTTCGGACACACGGCAACGCACTTTTTGCAGGCGTGGCACAGATCGGGATTGATGCGCGCTACACCGTCGCACAGCGAGATCGCGTCGAACGGACATTCGCGCATACAGTCGCCGAATCCGAGACAGCCGTAGCTGCACGCTTTCGGACCGCCGAATACCTGAATGGCCATGCGGCAGCTTTCGATACCGACGTAATCAAGTTTACCTACAGCGTTTGTGCGGTTGCCCTTGCAGTGCACGACGGCCGTCATCGGCACCGATTCCGAAACGGCAAGACCGGTCACTTCCGCGATCGCTTCGGCAGCGTCCTTTCCGCCGGGCGAGCAGAGCGCCGTGTTGGTTGTCTGACCGCTCGAGAGCGCTTCGGCGTAGCCGTCGCAGCCGGAGAACCCGCAGGCGCCGCAGTTGGCGCCGGGCAGACATTCACGGATTTTTACGGTTTTTTCGTCCACCGGCACCGCCAGCACGGCGGATGCGATCGACAGACCGAGGCCGGCAATCAGACCGATTGCGGAAACCAGGAGAACAGCCAATAGAATCGGATTCATCGCGGCACCTCCTTAACCGAAAATGTTTTCGATCACGCCGCCGAAGCCGAGGAACGAGACCGAGACCAGAGACGCCGCCACAAGCGTGATCGGCAGACCCTGCATAAATTTCGGAATATCGGCGTGTTCCATTTTGGAACGAACGCCCGAGAACATGACCATGGCCAGCATAAAGCCGAGACCTGCGCCGACGGAGTTAAACATCGACGCCGCGAATCCGAACGAAGCGTCCGCAGCGGCTTTTTCCACGTTCAGCAGCACCACGCCGAGCACGGCGCAGTTGGTCGTAATCAGCGGCAGATAAATGCCAAGTGCGGAGTACAGCGCGGGAATATAACGCTTGAGCACAATCTCCACAAGCTGCACAAGCGCGGCAATAACCAGAATGAATACGATTGTCTGCAAATACGCCAGATCGTTCGGCAGCAGCAAATACTTGTTGATCGGGTATGTAACGGCGGTCGCCATCGCCATAACAAAGATCACGGCTGCCGACATACCGACTGCGGTGTTCAGTTTTTTGGAAACGCCGAGGAAGGGACAGATACCGAGAAACTTTGCCAGTACAAAGTTCTCCGTCAGGATTGCCGTGAGCAGAATCGCAATATACACCTTCATGCTTCAACAGCCTCCTTTCCTTCGCATTCTTCACCGGAACGCAGCGCACAGGCAGCCGCCATCGGGCAGTTGTCACAGCCGTTCAGCTCCGCTTTCTTCTTGCCTTTGCTTTCGGCAATGCGGTTGGCGCATGCCATCAGCAGTCCGAAGGTAAAGAATCCGCCGGGCGCCAGGACGAAAATGAGGATCGGCTCAATGCCGGGAATATGCGAGAACACGTCGATGCCCTTGAAAGACGTGATACCGAACAGGCCGAGCAAGCTGTCCGCACCGCTGAACAGCGTACCGCTGCCGAAGAATTCGCGGATTGTCGCCATGCAGAAGACAGCGGCCGTAAAGCCGATGCCCATGCCCAGACCGTCCGCTGCGCTGGCCAGTACCTTATGCTTGCCGGCAAACGCTTCCGCACGGCCGAGCAGGATGCAGTTGACCACGATCAGCGGCAGGAAGACGCCGAGCGCTTCGTCGAGCGCGGGCACAAACGCCTTGACGAGAAGCTGCACAATCGTAACGAACGAGGCGATGATAACGATATAAGCCGGTATGCGGACTTTGGACGGAATCACCTTGCGCAGCAGGGAAATCGCAATGTTGGAGCACAGCAGAACCAGTGTGACGGAGATGCCCATGCCGATTGCATTGACCATGGATGTGCTTGTCGCAAGCGTCGGGCAGGTACCGAGCACAAGACGAAGAACAGGATTCTCGGTCAGCAGACCTTTACGAAATTCCTGACCGAGCGTTTTCTTTTCAGCCATTTGCCGCACCTCCTTTCTGTATCTGCTCAAATAGTGTGAGCGCCTGATTGACCGCAGCGGTCACGCCGCGGGATGTGTAGGTCGCGCCGGTCAGCGCGTCAATGCCGTTGTCGGCGGACTTGCTCGCGGTGCTCACGCCGATTGTACCGCGCATACCGCCGAACTGCGCTTTGAAACTGTCCTGCTTGGCGTTCTGTCCGAGACCGGGCGTCTCGTTGCTCACGTCAAGAATTTCGATCGCGCGCACGCTCCCGTCGGTGCCGACGCCCGTCATCACGGACACGTCTCCGCCGTAACCCTTGGCGGTCGTGGAGAACGTATAGCCGATGCAGTTTCCGGCGCCGTCGAGCGCTTCGCAGTAGTCTTGATCGGCAATGGATTTCACGTCGCTGAAGGATGCGGCTTCCGGAAAGACGGACGCGCGTGCCGCGTTCTCGGTTTCGGCGGCGATCTGCTCGATGCGCGCCTTGGTGACCTGATTGGTGACTGCCAGCAGCGCAGACGCAACCAGACAGATGGCAAGCAGCGCAACGGCAGGCATCAATATCTTTTTGACATTCACGAAGCAGCCGCCTCCTTTTTCTTTTTCTTTTCCTTCACCGTGCCGAAGGGCTTCGGTACCGTCAGACGGTCAATGTGCGGCACAAGGATATTCATAATAAGTATAGAGAAGGACACGCCTTCGTTCATGTTGCCGAACAGGCGGATGAGCGAGGTGATCAGACCGCAGCCGACCGCGAAAATGATTTTGCCTTTCGTGCTGATCGGCGACGTGGCATAGTCGGTCGCCATAAAGATTGCGCCGAGCAGCAGGCCGCCGCTGAGCAGTTCGTACGCGGCAAACGACCAGGCGTTTTCCTGCCGCGCAAAACCGCAGATCAGCATGCAGACCGCGACAGTGCCGATGTAACATGCCGGAATGACAGGCGTAATTACGCGGCGTACAAGCATATAAATGCCGCCGAGCACGAGCGCCGCGGCGCAAACTTCGCCGAGACATCCGGCCTTTGCAAAGCACATCGTCCACAGAGCGGGAAGGTCGCCTTCGCCGGTTTTGAGCACTGCCAGAGGCGTTGCGGAGGTGACCGCGTCGGGTGTGCTGCCGCGCCAGGCAAACGGCGTCGCCCAGGAAGCGAGCATGGCTTTCGGGAACGAAACCATCAGAACAATTCGCGCCAGCAGCGCGGGATTGACAAAGTTCTGACCGATGCCGCCGAACATCTGCTTGACGACGATAATCGAGATCGCCGCGCCGAAAATGACCATCCAGAAGGGGATGGTGGACGGCAGGTTGAACGCCAGGATCATGCCTGTGACCGCGGCACTCAGATCCCCGATTGTGTTTGCGCGTTTCATAACCTTGCGGCTGATGTACTCAAAAAGAACGCAGCTCGCGATGCTCACGGCCGTTACTGCCAGAGCGCGAAAGCCGAACAGTACGACCGACGCAATCAATGACGGCGTCAGTGCAATCAGTACATCGAGCATAATCAGACGCGTTGTATCTCTGCCGCGCGCGTGCGGGGACGCGCTTGCAGTGAGGAGTCTGTCGTCAACCATTTTTCTTCGCCGCCTCTCTGATAATGGATTTTGCCAGACGCATATTCTGCACCAGGGGTTTGCCTGCCGGACAGTTGAACGCGCACGAGCCGCACTCCATGCAGACCATCGCGCCGGCACGGCTGAGCTGCTCGGCGTCATTGGCTTTTGCGTACCGCGCAATCACCGTCGGCTGCAAACTCATCGGACACGCGGCGGCGCAGCGGCCGCAGTTGATGCAGTCCGTTTCCTTCTTCAGACTGTCTGCCTTGGAAAACGCGAGGATTGCGTTGTTCTGCTTCATGACGGGGATGTCCGTGCTGATCACCGCAAGCCCCATCATCGGGCCGCCGGTGATGATCTTATACGGCGTCGTCTTGAATCCGCCGCAGTGGTCGATGATATCGCCGACCATCATGCCGATCGGCACGCGCACGTTTTTTGGTGTGCAAATGGCCGAACCGTCCACAGTCAGGGAGCGGCTGACCAGCGGCTTGCCGCTCTTGACGTACCGGGCGATAAACGCGACGGAAGCGACGTTCATCACCAGACACCCCACGTCGGACGGCAGCTTGCCGGGCGGAACACGTCTGCCCGTTGCGGAGTAGATCATCACTTTTTCCGCGCCCTGCGGGTAGACGGAACGCAGCTGCATGACGGTGATCTCGCCCTTTTGCTTTTCGATCTGGCCTGCAATCGTCGATAGAATCTGGATGGCCTTCGGCTTATTCTTTTCGATGGCGATTACCACGCGTGGAATACCCAGAATCTCCTTGAGAATCTGAATGCCGGACAGCACGTCCCAGGAGTTTTCGATGCATTCGCGGTTGTCCACCGTGATGTATGGCTCGCATTCGGCGGCGTTGACGATCAGTGTGTCGACCGTTCCGGGCTTAAACGCGAGCTTGACGTGCGAGGGGAACCCTGCGCCGCCCAGACCGACAAGACCGGACGCGCGCACTGCCGCAAGCAGCTCTTCGCGCGTGTCCGCTTTCGGCGGCTGCACGCCCTCAAACAATCGCATCTGACCGTCGGATTCGATCGTGACCGCACGCGAAATCACGCCGTTGGCAAGCGTAATATCGCCCACGGCGGTAACGGTACCGGAAACGGATGCATGAATCGGTGTGCTGACGTATGCCGTTGAATCGCCGATACACTGACCGACCGCAACCTCGTCGCCGACGTTGACGATCGGTACGCACGGCGCGCCGATATGCATTTGCATGGGGATAACCACCCGATCCGGAACGGGCAGACGTTCTATTTCCAGATCAGCGGTATTTTTATGATGCTGTACGTGCACGCCGCCGCGTATTTTAGCCACAGCGGAGCGCACATGCGGAATGGATTGACCCACTGTTTTCTCTCCCTTCGTATAAGCGTTACACATATACATATTGAATTATAGAACACGACGTTTAAAATATCAAGTGGTATTGTGATTTTTTTAGACCATTTTCTTGACATTTTGCAAAAGCCTGTTACAATGATTCTGTGTTATTAGGGGGGGATGCTACTGTGCGAGAAAAACAGGTTGCCAAATTCGGGTATACGAGCGCGGAATATCGCAAGTTCCGCAAATATGCGGTGCGGTATCTGCTGCTTTTTTCATTATTATATTGCTGTCTTTACTGTATGCGGCTGAACCTTTCCGGCGCGGGGCCCGAGATAATGCGCTCGCTTTCCTGGAGCAGCAAAGAGTTCGGCATTCTGACAGGCACACTCTTCTGGACATACGGCATCGGACAGCTTCTCAGCGGCAGACTCAGCGAAATTGCCGGTACGACCCGGTTTGTGATTCTGTCCGTGCTCCTGTCCGCCGCAGTCAACATCATCATGGGTTTTCAATCCGCACTGTGGGTCATGGTGATCCTGTGGGGGCTGAACGGTTTCTTTCAATCCATGGCATGGACGCCGGGACTGGCTGCCCTGACAAACTGGTGGCCGGGCAACACGCGCGGTTTTGCCACCGGCTTTGCGCATGCGTTTTCCGGATTCGGACAGGCGGCGGCAACGCTTGCGGTTACGCTGTCTTTTGCCGTTCTCCCGTCGCAGGGCTGGCGCGCCGCTTTATGGATTCCGGTTGCGTTCCCGCTGGCCATGCTGGTTCTGTTCGTTCTGTTCGCGCGAGCGACGCCCGCGTCTGTAGGACTGCCGGAATATACCGAAAATGACCCGCAGCGTGTGGAGCATGAGCGCAATCTGCGCGATGCGTCCGAGGGACGCGGCATGCTCTATCCGTTCCGGTATCTGCTGTCCAACGGGCGGTTCTGGCTGTGGATCGTGATCGGAATGATCACCGGTATTGCGCGATACGGCCTTTCCACATGGATTCCGCTGTATTTTGTCGAAAAGTTCGACATGGACATCACAAGCGGCCTGCTCCGGTCCCTGACGCTTCCGGTCGGCATGGGGATCGGTACGCTTGTCGTGCCTGCGCTGACGGATAAATTCTGCCCGACGAACAGATTGCCTGCCGTCATTGTCAGTGCGATTGTCGGCGCATTGTCTGTCGCAGGAATTATGGCGCTTGATCCGCGCATGACAGCACAGCGCGTTCTGCTGCTTGAGCTTCTGTTCATCGCAGGTTTCTGCATTTATGCAATCAGCGGCACGTCCTGGGCGTATGCGACAGACATCGGCGGCCGTGTGTTTTCGGGCACCTGTTCGGGTATTCTGGACTTTTCCGCCTATTTCGGGGCGGCGCTGCAGTCCATGCTGTACGGCTTGCTGATCCGCAGTTTTGGTTGGAAAATGGTTTTTGTATCAATCGCAGTGCTTTGCGCATGCGTAGCCGTTCTCGGCACGATCGGGTCTAAAAGTAAAAAAGCGTAAAAAACTTTGAAATCTTTCAAAAAAACACTTGCATTTTGCATTTCACTGTGCTATTATATTTTAGCATTTGTGTCCGTCTCTCAGGACGGGGTTTAATGCTCACACATTAAAGCGGGTGGTCCTCTGGCGCTGTGCGTTATGAACATCTGAAAACTGGAGGAAAGAAAAAATGGACGCACTCAAACTCATGGCGCAGAGCAGCCTGAAAGAACAGAAACCCGACATCGCCATCGGCAGCACCGTGCGCGTGCACGTCAAGATCCGTGAAGGCGAAAGAGAAAGAATCCAGACCTTTGAGGGTACCGTGATCGCGAAGAAGGGCTCCGGCGTGTCCGAGACCTTTACCGTTCGCAGAGTGTCCTACGGCGTTGGTGTGGAGAGAGTTTTCCCGATCCATTCTCCCAACGTGGATAAGGTCGAGCTGATTCGCAAGGGCCGCGTTCGCAGAAGCAAGCTGTATTATCTGCGCGACAGAGTCGGTAAGGCTGCCAAGGTTAAGGAGAAGCTTTAATCTCCAGCGGCTGGTCGTCGGCGTTTTATTGTGCCGGCAGGATCCGAGATGCGAAGGCGCGCAGCACACGCGCCTGATCGAGCCCGGCACGCGCTTTGGACTTCGGCAAGGGGTCTTTGCGCCGTGTCGGGATCTTTCTTTATTTGAATCAATTCGGAGAGGTGATCCTTTTGCAGGAAATGGTGCAGGATTATTGGTTTCATTTTGTATACAGTTCGGATGAGGAGCAGACGCAGGCGCAGTCGGGCAGCAAGCTGTGGCCGTTCGTGTACGAGACGGTCGGCGCGGCTGCGGCAGCGATTGTGATTCTCTTTGTATTATTTACGTTTTTCTTCCGCGGCGTCGGCGTGCAGGGCGCGTCTATGGAGCCAACGCTCCATGACGGAGACTGGCTTGCTGTGTCCTCTCTTGCACCCGTGCAGAAGAGCGACGTTGTGATTATTACACAGCCCAATTCCATGGATAAGCCTCTTGTCAAGCGCGTGATTGCCAAGGGCGGCGACGTGGTCAACATCGACTTCCTTTCCCATGTCGTGATGGTCAACGATCAGGTGATCGACGAGCCGTACATCGCCCAGGTGACCGAGGAGTCCGGCGACGTGACGTTCCCGCTCACCGTCCCGCAGGGACAGCTTTTTGTGATGGGCGACAACCGCAACAATTCGCTGGACAGCCGGTTCTCCGTGGTTGGCTGCATTGACGAGAACTATATTCTCGGCGTGGCGAAATATCGCGTCTTTCCGTTCGGCAAGGACTTTGCCATAAACTAATTACTACGGATAGGTATTGATTATGGATAATGAAAATGAACGCCTTGTCTCCAGTGCAGACGAGGCGGAAGTGATTGAAGAAACTGCGCAGGCCGACGTTTTGCAGCAGAGCGCCGCGGACGATACTGCGCCCGATCAGACAAGCCCTGCCGCAGAGGATTCCGAGGCCGACAAGCCTAAGACATTCAAGGAGCGTCTTGCGTTCCGCTTGTATGATTTCGCTTCGATCGTCGGTACGGCAGTCATTGCGATCATGGTGGTGTTCACGTTCTTCTGGCGTTTTGTCGGTGTAGTGGGGCCTTCGATGCAGCCCACGCTTTTTGAAAACGATTGGCTTGCTGTGGCTTCTGTGCCTAAAACCCCGCGCGTCGGCGATATCGTCATCATCACACAGCCGAACGCATTTGATGAGCCGATCGTCAAACGCGTCGTGGCGACACAGGGCCAGACGGTCGATATCCGCAACGACGGGCATGTTTATATCGACGGCGAAATGATTGTCGAAACATACATCGCGCCCGACGTGATGACCTACCGCGAGGATCTCGACAATTATCCGCTGACCGTGCCCGACGGGCAGGTGTTTGTCCTCGGCGACAACAGACAGCACTCGTCCGACAGCCGCTCTTCGGCAATCGGATTGATCGACGCCGATTATATTCTCGGTACTGTTTCCTTCCGCATGATGCCGTTCGGCAAATGGAAGGTCGGTATGGAGTACAATTACTCCTAAGGTACAGGCTATGCAGCAGGATCAGACAGTACAATGGTTTCCCGGCCACATGGCCAGAACGCGCAGGCAGATCAAAGAGAGTCTTCCGCTTGTCGATGCGGTGACGGAGCTGCTGGATGCGCGCATCCCGGAGAGCAGCCGCAATCCGGAGCTGCTGGAGCTGATCGGCAGTAAACCACACATCGTTCTGCTGAACAAATGCGATCTGGCCGACGCGCAGACCACGCGCGCATGGATGCGTCATTTTGAGTCGCAGGGCGCGGGTGTTCTGGCAGTGGATTGCCGATCCGGCAAGGGACTCAATGCCTATGCGCCGCTTGTACAGCGCATATTGAAGGACACGATTCAGAAGAATATCGACAAGGGTATGCCCGGAAAACCGCTGCGTATTATGGTCGTCGGCATTCCCAATACCGGCAAATCCTCGTTTATCAACCGTATGGCGGGCAAAAACCGCGCCAAGGTTGCCGACAGACCGGGCGTCACGCGGCAGAACCAGTGGTTCCCGATCGGCAACGGCATCGAGCTTCTCGACACGCCCGGCGTGCTCTGGCCGAAATTCGACGATCCGAAGGTCGGCGACCGCCTTGCGTTTATCGGCTCTGTCAAGGGCGAAATTCTCGACAGCGAGCTGATGGCGTTTCGTCTGCTCGAAGTGCTGGTGGCGGATTATCCGGATCGCCTGACCGAGCGATACGGCATTGCGATACAGCCGGATGCCGCTGCGTGGGAAACGCTCGAGGAGATTGGGCGCCGGCGCGGGATGCGCATACGCGGCGGGGAAATCGACACGGAACGCACGGCAAATATGCTGCTGGACGAATACAGATCCGGCCGTCTCGGGCGGATCAGTTTGGAAAAGCCCTGAGGGGTAAACTGGTTGACGAATCGTCTGTGTCAGAGGCGCACTTTGACACAGACTCTTTTTTGTGATTATGCGGAGGGCAGTATGACTGTAGAGTGGAAACCTTTTGAGCGCGAAATCCGCGCTTCGGGCGCATGTTCCGTTTGCGGCGTCGACGAAGCCGGACGCGGACCTTTGGCAGGGCCTGTGTACGCGGCTGCGGTTATTTTGCCGGACGGTCTTGTGATCGAAGGCCTGAACGACTCCAAAAAACTGAGCGAAAAAAAACGCGAAGAATTGTTCCCGCTTATTTGCGCGCAGGCGGTCAGTTATTCGATTGCTTTTGCGGACGAAAAAGAGATTGATACATATAATATCCTGCAGGCAACTTATCTTGCGATGCGCAGGGCGGTGGAGGGGTTGACTGTCCCGGCGGATTATGTGCTGGTGGACGGCAACCGTATGCCGCCGCTCGCCGTTCCGGGCGAGACGATTATCAAGGGTGATGCGGTGTGTCAGAGCATCGCTGCCGCTTCGATTCTTGCCAAGGTCAGCCGTGACCGGTTCATGCTGGAAATGGACGCGAAATACCCGCAGTATGCGTTCGCGCAGCATAAAGGCTACGGGACGAAGGCGCATTACGAAGCACTGCGCACATACGGCCCCTCGCCGATCCATCGCATGACATTCCTGAAAAAGATGCACTGAGGTGATTTGATGCGCTTTCTGGATCTGCATTGTGATACGGTGACGGAATGCCGCAGCCGCGGTCTGTCTCTTGAAAACAATGCGATGCATCTGGATTATGCACGCGGTTCACGCTTTGATCAATGGGTTCAGACTTTTGCCGTCTGGATTCCCGACACATTGCGCGGCGCCGACGCGTGGCAATATTTTGAGGATAACTATGATTTCTTCAGCCGCTTCTGCGATCAAAGCGCACTGCCGGTTGTCCGTTCTTCTGACGCTCTGCATCAGGCATTGTCTGACGGCGGCAGGGCAGCTGTGCTCGCCGTCGAGGGTGGGGCGGTGCTCGGCGGTGAAATCAGCCGCCTGTATGATTTGTATGACAGAGGCGTGCGGCTGATGACGCTGACGTGGAACGGGGAGAACGAGCTCGCGTTCGGCTGTCAGTCACAGGGCGGACGTCTCAAGCTGTTCGGCAGACAGGTCGTTTCCGCGATGGAGAAGCTGCGCATGATCGTCGACGTGTCGCATCTGGACAGAGCAGGTTTTTACGACGTTCTTGAAATGACGGAGCGCCCGGTGCTTGCCAGTCACTCCACGAGCGCGTCGGTTCTGGAAAAAACGCGAGCGGACAGCACGGATAAAATGTTTTCGATTCGGCGCGCGCTGGATGATCGGCAGATTCTTGCGCTGCGATCACACGGCGGGCTGATCGGGCTCAATTTTTGCGGCAGCTTTTTGGGCGATCCCGGCGACGACGGCGTGCAGGCGGCGCTTCGCCACGCTGCGCATATTGTCGAGCTCGGCGGCGAGGAAATGCTCTCGATCGGCAGCGATTTTGACGGCTGTACCATGCACGCCGATCTTGCGGGTATCGATAAAATGCCTGCCTTGTATGAAGCGTTCCTGCAGAACGGATTCGGCAGGGCGTTGTGCGAGAAAATATTTTTTGAGAATGGTTTGCACTTTTTTAAAAATATGTTATAATAAATGGTAATTCGTTCCGAAAGGATGTTGAATATGCTGTATACGAGTACGAGAAACAAAAGCGTGCGTGTGTCCTCTGCCGAGGCGATCACGCACGGTATTTCCGCGGACGGCGGTTTATTTGTGCCTGAAACGATTCCGCAGATCACAGCGGAAGATCTTGTGCGTTTGTCCGAGATGGATTACAGAGGCAGGGCAAAGGCGATTCTGTCGTTGTACCTGACGGATTTTTCGCACCAGGAGATTTCCGACTGTGTCGACGGCGCGTATGCGGACGGCAAATTCAGCAGCGACAAGACGGCGCCGCTGCACAAGCTGTCCGACGGATCGCACGTTCTTGAGCTTTGGCGCGGACCGACGTGTGCGTTCAAGGATATGGCGCTGCAGCTTCTGCCGCACCTGCTGACGGTTTCCGCGTCCAAGGCTGCGGACGGCAAGCAGATTGTGATTCTTGTCGCGACCTCCGGCGATACCGGCAAGGCTGCGCTCGAAGGATTCAAGGATGTGCCGAATACACAGATCATGGTCTTCTATCCCAGCGACGGCGTCAGCCCCATGCAGAAGCTGCAAATGACTACGCAGGAGGGCGGCAACGTGGCTGTCTGCGCGATCGAGGGCAACTTCGACGACGCGCAGACCGGCGTCAAAAAGATCTTTACCGACCCGTCGGTTGCCGCAAAACTTGCGGAAAAGAACAAGATGTTCTCCTCGGCCAACTCCATCAACTGGGGCAGATTGGTGCCGCAGATTGTATATTACGTCTCTGCCTACTGTGATTTGCTCGCGGACGGCGAGATTCAGTGCGGCGATCCGATCAACGTTGTGGTGCCGACCGGAAACTTCGGCAATATTCTTGCGGCGTACTACGCAAGAGAGATGGGCGTGCCGATCCGCAAGCTGATCTGCGCATCCAACCGCAACAAGGTTCTGACCGACTTCATCGAAACGGGCGTCTATGACCGCCGCCGCGATTTTTACTGCACTTCGTCCCCGTCGATGGACATTCTGATTTCCAGCAATCTGGAGCGCCTGCTGTTCCTTCTGTCCGGCATGGACGACGCAAAGACTTCCGCATGGATGCGTGCGCTCTCAGAGCAGGGCGTCTATGACGTCGGCGAGGCAATGCGCGAAAAGATCCAGGCTGTTTTCTGCGGCGGGTTCTGTGATGAAGACGGCACTAAAGCGCTGATCCGTGACGTGTATGAAACCGAAGGGTATCTGTGCGACACGCACACAGCGGTTGCCGTGCAGGTATATCGTGACTGGCGCGCAAAGACGGGCGACGATTCGCCGGCCGTGATTGCATCGACGGCCAGCCCCTATAAATTCAGCAAAACGGTGCTTGCCGCTGTTGCGCCTGACGTACAGGCTGCGGACGAATTTGCCATGGTGGACGCGCTGCTTGCCAAGACCGGCTTCCCGTGTCCGCAGCAGTTGATTGCGCTCAAGAGTAAGCCTGTCCGCTTCACGGACTGCTGCACGCGCGACACGATGGAAGACGCTGTTTTGCGCGCGATGCTCTGAGTCTGAGAGGGTAGTAGAGTGTCGCTGTTTGCCATTGCCGATACGCATTTGTCGTTCGGCGTCAACAAGCCGATGGATATATTCCGCGGCTGGCAGGACTATGAGAAGCGTCTGTCGGACAACTGGCGCGCCGTTGTGCAGCCGGAGGATACCGTAGTGATTGCGGGCGACATCTCATGGGGGATGGATCTTGCGCAAACGCTGCCGGATTTTGCGTATCTGCATGCGCTGCCGGGACGGAAGATTATTCTCAAGGGAAACCACGACTACTGGTGGTCCACGCGCAAAAAGACGGAGACCTGCTTTGCCGAGAACGGGCTGGATACGTTGTTTGTCCTGTTCAATAATGCGTTCACGGCTGGGGAGTTTTCGATCTGCGGCACGCGCGGCTGGCTTGCCGAGAGCTGCACGGATGAGGATCGCAAGGTGCTTTTGCGCGAGGCAGGACGACTGCGGATGTCGATCGCGGCGGCAAAAGAAACCGGCAAGGAACCGATCGTCTTTCTGCATTACCCGCCCGTCAACGCGGATGGTTCGAGGTGCCCGGAACTGTACGAAGTGTTCAAGGAAGCCGGAATAAAGCGCTGTTTTTACGGCCATCTGCACGGCCCGTCTATCCGGTCTGCGGTGCAGGGTGCAGTCGACGGGATTCACCTGACGCTGATCTCCTGTGACGCGCTGCAATTTTTACCAAAATTGATCGAAAAATTTTAAAAAACAGTAGAAATCCGGATTTGACTGTGTTATAATAACTTGAATAAACTGCGGGATTTTGCCCGCGTCGTTGTAAACGGGAAAGGAAATGGTCAAAATGAGTCTGAAAGCATCCAACAAAATCGACACCAACGTATACGAGCTGGAGGTTACAATCAGCGGCGAGGACTTCAGAGCCGCAGTACTGCGCGTATATAACCAAAAGAAGAGCAAGATCACGGTTCCGGGTTTCCGCAAGGGTAAGGCGCCGAAATATATCATCGAAACTATGTACGGCAAGGGCGTTTTCTACGACGACGCACTCGAAAGCCTGTATCCCGAAGCGGTTGACGCCGCTGTCAAGGAAGCCGGACTTGACGCTGTGGACATCAGCAATCTTGAAATTCAGTCCATCGGTGACGATGGCGTTGAAATGACGGTTAAAGTAACCGTAAAGCCCACGATCGAAGTGAAGCAGTACAAGGGTCTTGAGGCTGTCAAGCGTGCCGTGAGTGTGACTGCAGAGGAAGTCGACGCACAGATCGAGCGTCTGCGCGAGCGAAACGCTACCATTACCGATGTGGAGGATCGCCCGGCAGAGATGGGCGATACCGCTATGATTGATTATGAAGGCACGGTAGACGGCGTTCCGTTTGACGGCGGCAAGGGTTCGCATGATCTTGAACTCGGCTCCGGTTCCTTTATTCCCGGCTTCGAGGAGCAGGTCGCCGGCCACAGCATCGGCGAAGAGTTCGACGTCAACGTCACATTCCCCGAGGAGTATCACGCCGAAGAGCTTTCCGGCAAAGACGCTGTTTTCCATGTCAAGCTCAACGGTATTCGTCATAAGACGCTGCCCGAGCTTGACGATGAATTTGCCAAGGACGTGAGCGAAGATGCCGATACGCTTGAGGAGCTCAGACACAGCATTGAAGCGGATCTTCTCAAGGACAAGCAGGGTCATGCGGACGCTGATTTCGAGCAGGAGCTTCTGGTCAAACTCGCCGAGCAGGTCGAGGGCGAAATCCCGGAGGTCATGTTTGAGCGCAAGGCGGAAGAGAACAAGGAGAACTTCTCCCGCCGCATCGGTCAGCAGGGCATCGACCTGAAGATGTACCTGATGTACATGGGCATCGAGCAGGCGCAGTTCGATCAGGATATGTACGATCAGGCTGTGCAGCAGGTCAAGGTTCGTCTGGCACTTGAGAAGATTGCGCAGATCGAAGGCATCGAGGTCACGGATGAAGATATCGAGGCTGAATATGCCAGACTTGCCGAGATGTACGGCGTTTCCGCCGATTCGGTCAAGGGCTTCTTTGCTGCCGATTCGATCAAAGCCGACATTCTTTGCGAAAAGGCAATCAACGTAGTCAAAGAGAACGCAGTGGTTCTGGAGCCTGCGGCGGACGAGGAAACCGCGGAAGACGCACCTGAAGAAGCACAGGAAGATACAGCGGAATAATCCGCACAGAAACGGACTATACTAATTTGAACGGTTCGACCGTCCTGCATTTTTCAGCAGGATGGTTTGCCGTATCTGAACATAACAACAAAGGAGGTATGACCTATGGCACTTGTGCCTTATGTTATCGAACAAACCAACCGCGGAGAACGGTCATATGACATTTTTTCCCGCCTTTTAAGCGACCGCATCATCGTTTTGTCTGATGAGGTGAATGATGCGACGGCGAGCCTTGTTGTCGCGCAGCTTCTGTTCCTCGAGGGGCAGGATCCCGAAAAGGACATCAGTCTGTATATCAACAGCCCCGGCGGGTCTGTAACCGCAGGCATGGCGATCTATGATACGATGCAGTACGTCAAGTGCGACGTTTCGACCATCTGCATGGGCATGGCTGCATCCATGGGCGCATTTCTTCTTTCCTCCGGCGCAAAGGGCAAGCGTTTTGCGCTGCCAAACAGCGAGATCATGATCCATCAGCCTCTCGGCGGCGCACAGGGTCAGGCTACGGAGATCAAGATCGTAGCCGATCATATTCTGCGCACGCGTGAAAAGCTCAACCGCATTCTTGCTGCAAATACCGGCAAGTCCATCGAGGAGATTGCGCGCGACACAGAGCGCGACAATTATCTGACTGCGGACGAAGCGCTGGCATACGGCCTTGTGGACAAGGTGCTGTACAAGAGATAAATCATCCCCTTTAAGGAGTTCATTATGCCCAGAGATGACGAACGATTTGATAAGACGATTTGCTGTTCGTTTTGTCGTAAAACGCAGGCACAGGTTGAAAAACTGATTGCCGGTCCCGGCGTGTATATCTGCAACGAGTGCGTGGAGCTGTGCGAGGCCATTATCGAGGATGACGAATCCTTCGGTACGCGCAAGGCGCAGCAGAAGGGCAAGACGCTTGCCGATCTTCCCAGACCGAAGCAGATTAAAGAAATGCTGGATGAATACGTGATCGGGCAGGATGCTGCCAAGATTGCGCTGAGTGTGGCGGTGCACAACCACTACAAGCGTGTTCTTGCCGCAGCCGACAGCGACGTCGAGATTCAGAAGAGCAACATTCTTCTGCTTGGCCCCACCGGCGTCGGCAAAACGATGCTTGCCCAAACGCTTGCCAGGATCCTCGACGTGCCGTTTGCCATAGCGGACGCTACGACGCTGACCGAGGCCGGTTACGTCGGCGAGGATGTGGAGAATATCCTTCTGCGTCTCATTCAGGCAGCGGATTTTGACGTTGAAAAAGCACAGCGCGGCATTATTTATGTGGACGAGATCGACAAAATCACGCGCAAATCCGAAAACGCCTCGATTACGCGTGATGTGAGCGGCGAGGGCGTGCAGCAGGCGCTGCTGAAGATTGTGGAGGGAACGGTTGCCAATGTACCGCCGCAGGGCGGACGCAAGCATCCCCAACAGGAGTTCATTCAGATCGACACCACCAATATTCTTTTTATCTGCGGCGGAGCGTTCGACGGGATCGAAAAGATCATTGAAAAGCGTATCGGCGGTTCCGCACTCGGCTTCGGCGCGGATATCCGCACCAAAAAGGAATTCAGTGCATCGGAGCTGCTGCCGCAAATCACGCAGCAGGACATTGTGAAGTTTGGCTTGATTCCCGAGCTTGTCGGCCGACTGCCGGTCGTTACTACGCTCGAGGAACTCGACCGTGAGGCGCTTATCCGGATTCTGACAGAGCCGAAAAACGCACTGACCAAGCAGTATCAGGCGCTCTTCGCGCTCGATGATGTGTCGCTGATATTTGAAGAGACAGCGCTCGAGGCGATTGCTGATAAGACGCTTGAGAAAAAGACGGGCGCCAGAGGCCTTCGTTCCATTATGGAAGATGTGCTGATGCCTGTGATGTATTCCGTGCCGAGCGACGAAACGGTCGTTTCGGTCACCATCACGCCCGCGTGTGTGGAGCATCTCGGCGACCCGATCCTTGAGCATGATTCTCAGAAACCGGCCAGAACGGCCGAAAAAAAAGCGGTTCAGGCGAAGGCCAAACTGCGCAAGAAACCCTCGGTTTCCTAAGGCAACCAATGAAAGGAAGAAAAAAGAGACGTATTGTATGCGCCTCTTTTTTTCAAAGAAAGATATGGAATTGAATTCTTCCGTCATGCCTGTCGTCGCACTGCGCGGACTGGTTGTTTTTCCCGGTGCGCAGATGCATTTTGACGTCGGCAGACCTAAGTCCATTGCGGCCTTCCGTTCCGCAATGACAGGGGATCGCACGGTATTTCTCGTCTGTCAGAAGCAGATCGAAACCGACGACCCTACGTTTGACGATCTTTATGAGATCGGCGTGATCGCCAATGTCCGCCACATTATCAAGCAGCCGGGCGACGACGGCGTCCGCGTGGCAATTGAAGGTGTGCGCCGAGGACGCATCACGGAACCTGTGCCGAACAAGAACTTTCTGCAGGCCGGAATCGTACCGTGTCCGATGTCGTTTTCGCGCAAAGATACGCGTATGCGCATGCAGGCTCTGTTCCGTCAGGTCAAGGATCGTTTTGACGCCTACGCGCAGGCAGTTTCCGATCTGCCTGTGGATATGATCCTGAGCGTCCTTGCGGAAAAGGAAGCGTCCAAGCTGTCCGATTATATTGCCGGAAATATCATGCTGGAATATACGGACAAGCAGCCTCTGCTGGAAGAACTGAATCCGGCAAGACGCCTTGAAAAGCTCTGCGTCCTCTTAGAGCGTGAATGCCGCCTGATGGAGATCGAGGACGACATCAGCGACAAGGTGCAGCAGCAGATCGACAAGAATCAGCGTGAGTACTATCTGCGCGAGCAGATGCGTATCATCTCCACGGAGCTCGGCGACGGCGTATCGCCGGAGGAAGAGACACAGCATTTTCGCGACCAGATCCGTGCACTGCAGCTGCCGGAGGAGTACGAGAAGAAGCTTTTGCGCGAATGCGACCGCATGGACAGAATGTCCCCGCAATCTCCCGAAAGCGCGGTTTCCCGCACTTACCTTGAAACAGTTTTGGCGCTTCCGTGGAACATCGTTACAAAAGATAAGCTGGATGTTCGCGCTGCGCGGCGTGTGCTGAACCGCGATCATTACGGTATGGAAAAGGTCAAGCAGCGCATTCTCGAAGCGCTCGCCGTGCGCAAGCTGTCGCCGGATATCACCGGACAGATTCTTTGTCTGGTCGGCCCGCCCGGCGTCGGCAAAACGTCGATTGCCCGATCCGTTGCCGAGGCGATGGGGCGCAAGTATGTGCGCATTTCGCTCGGCGGCATTCACGACGAGGCAGAGATTCGCGGTCACCGCAAAACATATATCGGCTCCATGCCCGGCAGAATCCTTGCCGCTGTGCAGACGGCCGGTTCGTCCAACCCGTTGATGCTGCTGGACGAAGTGGACAAGCTCGGCAATGATTATAAGGGCGATCCGTCCTCGGCGCTGCTGGAGGTGCTGGACGGTGCGCAGAATCATGCGTTCCGCGATCATTATGTGGAGATTCCGTTTGACCTGAGCCGTGTGTTTTTCATTACAACGGCAAACGATCGTTCGGCCATCCCGCAGCCGCTGCTCGACCGCATGGAAGTGATTGAGCTGCCCAGCTATACGCACGAAGAGAAGTTCAATATTGCCAAAAAGCACCTGATCCCCAAGCAGATCAAGCGGCACGGTCTGACTGCCAAAATACTGCGCATCCGCGACGACGCGATACATACGCTGATTGAAAGCTATACAAAGGAATCCGGCGTGCGTACACTCGAGCGGGAAATTGCTTCCGTTTGCCGCAAGGCCTGCATGCAGATTGCGCAGGGTGCGGAAAAGGTAACCGTCCGCGCGGAAGATTTGCAGGCGATGCTCGGACCGGTGAAGTTCAAGCCCGACGCCGCATCCCTGGTCGATGCGGTCGGCGTGGTCAACGGCCTTGCGTGGACGTCGGTCGGCGGCGAGATGCTGCAGGTCGAGGTCGCCGTCCTTGAAGGCAGCGGCAAGCTCGAACTGACCGGATCTTTGGGCGATGTGATGAAAGAATCCGCGAAAGCGGCGGTAACTTATGTGCGTGCCCATGCATCGGAATACGGTATTCCGGCTGATTTTTACAAAACAAAAGATATCCACATCCACGCGCCCGAAGGCGCCGTGCCAAAGGACGGCCCTTCCGCCGGTGTGACCATGACAACTGCGCTGGTTTCTGCGCTGTCCGGACGTGCTGTGCGCGGTACGGTTGCGATGACCGGCGAGATTACGCTGAACGGCCGCGTTCTGCCGATCGGCGGTCTGCGCGAAAAGACGATGGCGGCCTATCGTGCGGGCATTGCGACGGTCGTGATCCCGCAGGACAATGTCAGCGATCTGGACGAGATCGACCCGAAGGTGCGCCAGATGCTGCACTTCGTTCCTGTATCCGATCTGAAAACCGTTCTCGAAACAGCTCTGGTACCTGCCGAAACAGTGTGCACGCAGGAAAAAAGCGCGCGTCATATACCCGTGACCCATACGCATCGCACAATCCAGCCGGCCGGAGGGCGCGTATGAAGTACGAATCCTTTCAAATTGAAACCTCGTTCGGTGTTTCCGCGCAGCTGAAGCCTTCTGATTTGCCGGAGATCGTCTTTTCCGGCAGGAGTAACGTCGGCAAATCCTCTTTGCTCAATCGACTTCTCGGGCGCAAGAACCTTGCACGCGTGAGTGCGGTACCGGGCAAGACGGCAACCATCAATTTCTTTCGCGGCGACGGCGTGCGTTTCGTTGATTTGCCGGGGTACGGGTACGCCAAAATCTCACAGAGCGAGAAAAAACGCTGGGCAGAACTGATGGAGCACTATTTTACTTCCGGCCGCGAGATTCGTCTTGTGATCCAGTTGACCGATATGCGTCACCCGATCACGGCAAACGACCGCAATATGCTGGATTTCATAGAGCACAACGCACTGCCTTATGTCGTCGTGATGACCAAATCGGACAAGCTCAACAAGTCCGAGTATGCCGCGCGTATGCAGGCGATCGTGCAGGAGCTGGACGGATATCATCCGCGCGCGGTCGTGCCGTTTTCCGCGCTCAAAGGTCAGGGCGTTCCGGAGTTGAAAGCGGAGATAGAAAAAGTAATATAAAATAAAAAATAGCAGGGGGGAGATTCGATTGGTTTCAGATAGTTTTTCGGTCAATGCGCAGAATCATTTGACCATCGGCGGCGTCGATACCGTTGAGATTGCGCGGCAATACGGTACGCCGGTTTACGTGATGGACGAGGACAAGATCCGCGCCAATGCGCATGCGTTTGCCGAGTCTATGCGGCATTGTTACGGCGGCAACGGGCTTGTCCTGTTTGCAAGCAAAGCGTTCTGCTGCAAGCATATGCACAAGATCTGCCTGGAAGAGGGACTTGGCCTTGACGTTGTTTCCGGAGGAGAATTATATACAGCGCAGTCTGCCGGTTTTCCGATGGAGAAGATCTGCTTCCACGGCAACAACAAGTCAATTGCGGAACTCGAAATGGCTGTTTCACTCGGCGTCGGCAGGATCGTTGTCGACAACCTGACCGAACTGGAGCATCTGGACTATATCGCGTCTTCGCACAATACGACCGCTGCGATTCTGCTGCGTGTCAAACCGGGTGTCGAGGCGCATACGCACGAGTTTATCCGCACCGGTCAGATTGATTCCAAGTTCGGCTTTGCGCTTGAAACAGGGGAGGCCGACGCGGCGGTGCGCCGTGCGGCGTCGCTCGGGCATATTTGTCTCAAGGGCTTCCACTGCCACATCGGTTCGCAGATTTTCGACATGGAGCCGTTCAAAGAAGCGGCAAAGGTGATGCTTGATTTCATGGCGCGGATGCAGACGGAAACCGGATGCGCCTTTACAGAGCTCAATCTCGGCGGCGGATTCGGTATTCGGTACAAAGAGTGCGACAATCCGCCTGCGCTTTCGGACTATATGGAGTATGTCAGCGCGTTTTTGCGCACATACTGCGCGCAGATCGGCCTGCAGATGCCGTTCATCTATATTGAGCCGGGACGCAGTATCGTGGCAGACGCCGGCCTGACGCTCTACACGGTCGGCAGCGTCAAAACCATACCGGACGTGCGCACATACGTCTGTGTTGACGGCGGCATGTTCGACAACCCGCGGTACATTCTCTATCAGGCGGAGTACGAAGTTGTCGCGGCCAATCACGCCGGTGATGCGCGCGATCAGATTGTAACGGTTGCGGGCAAATGCTGCGAGAGCGGCGACCTGATTCAGGAGCATACGCCGCTTCAGCCCGTGCAGCCCGGCGATACGCTGGCTGTGCTGTGCACCGGCGCATACAATTACTCGATGGCGTCCAACTACAACCGCAATCCAAGACCCCCCGTAGTCATGGTCAGCGGCGGACAAAGCCGTATCGTCGTGCGGGGCGATACATACGAAGATCTGCTTCGCTTTGATGAATAAACGTACAGACAGGAGGGCTTCGGCTTTCCTGTCTGTTTTTTTATCTGTATTTCCGCCTGCGGCGCATGTTGACGCTGATGATCCCGCCGATCGCGCCGCACAGCACATGCAGCGCCGCGGCAAGCGCAAATCCCGCACCGACGCTCTTGTGCAGTACGATGCATAGAAGCAGCGGCAGGATGCAAGTCAGCGCCGCACATACAGCGCCGTAGAGCATACCGCTCTTTCGCATCATTTTACCGGCGATCATTCCGGTCAGAAGCGATGCGGCAGCACAGGCGGCAAACGCGCAAACCGTGAGCAGAACACCGCTTATGTTGTAATGCAGACAAATTGCGGCGGCGGCAGAAAGGGTCGCGGCCTCGATCAGGATTCCGACTCCCGCTGTGCATAAAACAGAGCGGATCATGACAGATCGCCCGGACGATTCCTGTTTTCTTGTTCGGATCATGGACGGCATAAAAAATCCCCCTCATAGGTTTGCTACATCCTATGAGGGGGCGTCTCGGTTTATGCGGAATCAGTCGTCTCTTTTCTTGCTCTTCTTTCTGCGCGCTTCGCTCTTCTGCTTGCTTTCTTCCATCTTGGCCTGCTTTTCGGCCTCGGCGGCTTCCTTGGCCGCCTGACGCTCGGCTTCGAGCTTCTCGTTTGCCGTGTTGTTGCTGCCGACTGCCCAGCGCGTGATCTTCATCTTATTGCGGTCTGCGCCGGTCTCAATAATCAGGCTGTCTTCCTTCACAGTGACAACGCGGCCGACAATGCCGCCGATGGTCGTGATCTCGTCGCCGACCTCGATGTTGTCGCGCATGGCTTGTTCTTCTTTCTGCTTTTTCTTCTGCGGACGGATCATGAGGAAATACATGATCGCGAACATGGCGACCAGCATGATAATCATGCCGAAGCTGCCCTGGCTTCCCTGGCCGGCAGCACCGCCGGACGATCCTGCCGCAGAGCCCATACCCATCAGTGCATAAAAGTACATAAATGATACCTCCAAATTAAACTATTGTTCATTATACAGGATCATAGCATAAAAGGCAAGAGAAAAATGTAAAAAACATGGAATATTTATTCCAGCGAAAAATCCTCTGCGCTGAATTGCGGCATACTCGGTTTTTCGCGCGGCACGCGGCGCAGCGGATCATAGCGGAATGCGCGGCAATGCGAATCCGGCTGCATCACGCCCTTTTTGGTGCACAGAACCGTTTGTTCGTCGCAGGAGAGCCTCCCGACCGCGCAGTATTTGCACGCCGGTTCAATCTTTTTATTGAGCACCGTCTGTTTCAACCCGATCACCTCTTTGCAGAGTCTACCATATATCGACACAAAATGCAATCCCTCACACGTTTTCACCGGCAAGATGACCGGTTGAAAACGCTATCTGCAAATTGAATCCGCCGGTGTATGCGTCCACATCGAGCACTTCTCCGGCGAAAAACAATCCGCTAATCTTCTTTGACTGCATCGTCTTGGGATCGACCTCGGCGGTCTTGACGCCGCCGGACGTGACGATGGCTTCCTCCACGGGGCGAAAGCCTGTCACGGTCAGGCGAAGATCCTTCAAAAGCTCCACCAGCTTTTGCCGCTGCTCGCGCGTGACCTGGTTTGTCTTGGTGGATGCGGGGATCCTAGACAAGCGGACTATGACGGGAACCAGCTTCTTGGGCAGCAATCCGTTCAGCGCGTTGATGAAATTGCGGTTGATGTTCTCGCCGAAATCACGCTGTACGCGTTTGTCGAGCTGTTCCGGCGTGAGCGCAGGTTTCAGATCAATCGACAACGTATACCGTCCGCGTTCCATGGCGCGCATGTGCGCGCTTGCGGACAGTACGAGCGGACCCGATACGCCGAAATGCGTGAACAGCATTTCGCCGAACTCCGAGAAGATCTCGCGTTTCTTTTGCGTGTCGAAGGCGCGCAGCGTCACGTTGCGCAGAGACAGCCCCATCAGATCGGAGCAGAAACCTTCGTGACACACGAGCGGCACAAGGGACGGTTTCGGTTCGACGATGGTATGCCCGACGCTTTCGGCAAGGCGGTAGCCGTCGCCTGTAGAGCCGGTCAGCGGATAAGAAAGACCGCCGGTTGCGACGATCAAACGCTCGCAGGGCAGCAGGTGCCCGTCCTCGGTTTCCACGCCGCATACGGCGCCGTCGCATGTGCGCAGCCGCACGGCGCGTCCGGTCTCAAACTGCACGCCCTGCTTTGCCGCGTAACGGATCAGCGCTTCGGCAATGTCATGCGCGGAATCCGAAACGGGAAATACGCGATTGCCGCGCTCAGTCTTGAGTGCAACGCCGAGAGACTCGAAGAAGCGCATTGTATCTGCGGGCATAAACGAGGAAAACGCCGAGTACAAAAACCGGCCGTTTCCCGGAACCTGCGCGATCAACGCTTGCAGATTGCTGCAGTTGTTGGTCACGTTGCAGCGCCCCTTGCCTGTAATGCGGACCTTTTTGCACAGACGGTCGCCGCGTTCCAGAACCGTTACATGCCGTCCGTTTTTGGCGGCTGTGCCGGCAGCCATCATTCCGGCGGCACCGCCGCCGATTACGATCATGTCGCTCATATCAGATCTCCATCAATTTGTTGTACGAAAGGCGCAGGCACTCTGTTGTCAGTACGCCCTTCGGCCAGACTTCAAAAGTTAAATAACCGTTATACCCGGTCTCCTCGAGCGCCAGCATGATGGCGTGCCAGTCGTTGCGGCCGAGGAAGGGAAGCAGATGCCGCTCGTCAATCATATCATAGTCCGACAGATGCAGCGTGATGATGCGATCGCCGAGTGCACGGATTACGTCGGGGTTAGCCTGACGCAGACTGTGGTTCGTGTCAAAACAGACGCACAGCCCCGGTATTTCGTTGGTCATCAGCGTGATTTCTTCATGAATATTGCCAAGGCATGTGCGCGGAAGGTTTTCGACAGCCAGCCGTATGCCGCATGTCTGCGCCGCAAGCGTAACCTTCTGCAGCGTATCTATAGCGCATTTCATACGCTCGCCGCGTTCAAACGCGCGATACGGCTCGCCGCTCGGATGAATCACGGCAACGGATATGCCCGCGTCGGCCGCAGCGCGCAGAATCTCGCCGTGGTATGCGGCAATCCTCTCGCGCTGCGCTGTATCGCCGGTGGTCGGGTCCATTGTTTCAAACGGGCAGAAGGGCAGATGGATGGACGACGGCGATATATCATATTCGCGCATTTCGCGCACAATAGCGTCTGCGTTGTTTACAAAATTCAATTCATCCCAGAACGCGCGGTCTTTGCCGCTGATTTCCACGTGATGGATGTCGGCGGCGGCAAGAGATTTGTAAAATGCGGGCGACAGCGTACCCCAGCTTGTCGAAACGGCAGGTGCCCAGTCTTTTCTGTTTGTCATGGTCAATCAGATCCTTGTATCTAAAATATCCACATACTGATCCCTGAACTGCGAAAACGTACCGGCATCCAGCGAATCACGGATTTTCTGCATGAGCGTATTATAAAAATACAGGTTGTGCTGCACGCACAGGCGCATGGCGAGCATTTCTTTCGCCTTGAACAGATGGCGGATGTAGGCGCGCGAATGTTTGCGGCAGGTCGGGCAGTCGCAGGTCGGGTCGATGGGGGAGAGGTCTTTCTCATACTTTGCGTTGTTGAGATTGATTACGCCCTGCATCGTGTTCAGGTGCCCGTGCCGTGCGTTGCGGCTGGGCATTACGCAGTCGAAGTAATCGACGCCGCGGCTGACTGCTTCGATGATATTGCCCGGTGTTCCGACGCCCATCAGATAGCGCGGCTTGTCTTTGGGCATATACGGTTCAACCGCCGAAATGATGCGGTACATTTCCTCTTTCGGTTCGCCGACGGCAAGACCGCCGATCGCGTAACCGTCCAGATCCAGCGAAGCGATACGGCACATGTTCTCGATGCGCAGACGCTCGTATGTACAGCCCTGATTGATGCCGAACAGCATCTGCCGCGGGTTGATCGTATCGTGCAGCGCGTTCAGGCGCGTCATTTCTTCTTTGCAGCGGTAGAGCCAGCGCACGGTGCGCTCGCAGGATTGCTCGGCGTATTCCATCGGCGCGGGGTTTTCGACGCATTCGTCAAACGCCATGGCGATCGTGGAGCCGAGATTGGACTGGATGCGCATGCTCTCTTCAGGCCCCATGAAAATGTGCCGCCCATCAACATGTGAGTTGAAATATACGCCTTCTTCTTTAATTCGGCGCAGTGAAGCGAGCGAGAAAACCTGAAAGCCCCCGCTGTCCGTCAGGATCGGTCCGTTCCAGCCCGTGAACGCATGCAGTCCGCCAAGCTCGCGGATCAGAGCGTCGCCCGGCCGCACGTGCAGATGGTAGGTGTTGCACAGCATCTGCTGGCAGCCGATCGCTTTCAGATCGTCCGCGTCGAGCGCGCCTTTGATCGCGCCGCACGTCGCGACGTTCTGAAATGCCGGCGTTTGCACGGTACCGTGCGGGGTGACAAATTCGCCGCGTCGGGCAGAGCCTTCGGTTTTAATCAGTCGAAACATAGTGCCCTCCGCAAATCAAAGAATCAGCATGGCGTCCCCGAGCGAGAAGAATCTGTATTTCTCCTCTACGGCGACACGGTAAGCGTGCATTGTGTTCTCATATCCGCAGAAAGCGGAGACAAGCATGATGAGCGTACTCTCCGGCAGGTGGAAGTTTGTCAGAAGACCGTCGATGCAGCGGAATGTATAACCGGGATAGATGAATATATCGGTGTTGTCGCTGTGCGCCTGCACACTCCCGGTTTGCTGACAGACGGATTCGAGCGTGCGGCAGCAGGTGGTACCGACAGCGATCACGCGTCCGCCGCGGTCTTTGGTATCGCGGATGATCTGCGCCGTCTCTTCGGGCACCGAGTAAAACTCCGTGTGCATATGATGCTCCTCGATGTTTTCCGTCTTGACGGGACGGAAGGTGCCCAGACCCACATGCAGCGTCACAAAGCCGACACGAACGCCTTTTTCGCGGATTGCATCGAGCAGCTCCGGCGTGAAGTGCAGTCCGGCTGTCGGCGCGGCGGCAGAACCCAGAACGTTGGCGTAAACCGTTTGATAGCGCTCCTTGTCTTCCAGTTCCCGCGTGATATAATGGGGCAGGGGAAGCTGGCCGACTTCGTCGAGTATGGCAAAGAAGCTGCCCTCAAACATAAAGCGTATAATACGGTTGCCGTTGTCGAGCGATTCGAGAACCTCGCCCTGCAGCTTGTCGCCAAAGACAAAGCGTGTGCCCGGTTTCGCTTTTTTACCGGGACCGGCAAGCGCTTCCCATGTGTCGCCGGAAATCTGCCGCAGCAGCAAAAACTCAACCTTTGCGCCCGTTCCTTTCCGAATGCCGTACAGCCTTGCCGGCAATACGCGCGTATCGTTGAGGATCAAACAGTCTTCCGGCTGTAAATAAGACAGAATATCCCGGAAAGTTCTGTGCTGCAGCGCACCGGTCTGTCGATCCATAACCAGAAGACGCGAGCTGTCACGCGGGGTTGCGGGCGTTTGTGCGATCAGTTCCTGCGGCAGGTCGTAAAAAAAGTCACTTTTTTTCATAAAATCCCTCAAAAATTCTTCAAAAGGTTTGACAACACAATGGGGAATATGCTATATTATCAAGTAATGTGTTTGTAATTATTTGCTTGTTATATTATATTAGATAGCGGATAAGAATTCAAGCATTTTTATATTTTTTTGCAATCTTCCCGGAAAGGATGAATAGAATGATGAAAAAGTACAAAGTTGGCATCATCGGTGCGACCGGTATGGTCGGTCAGCGTTTTGCGACGCTGCTGGACGGACACCCCTGGTTTGAAGTGACGACGCTCGCTGCAAGTGCGCGCAGCGCCGGAAAAACATATCGTGAAGCTGTCGGTAAGCGCTGGTGCATGGACACGCCGATCCCGGAGTCTATGGCCGATCTCGTGATCATGAGCGCATCGGACGACATCGAAAAGATTGCTGCGGCGGTGGACTTTGTGTTCTGCGCTGTGGATATGAAGAAGGATGAGATCCGTGCGCTTGAGGAAGCGTATGCCAAGGCAGAGTGCCCCGTGATCTCCAACAACAGCGCGCACCGCTTTACGCCTGATGTACCGATGATTATTCCGGAGCTGAACACGGATCATGCGCAGATCATTCCTGCACAGCGTAAGCGTTTGGGCACCAAGCGCGGCTTTATTGCGGTCAAGTCCAACTGCTCGCTGCAGAGCTATGTGCCGGCGCTGTATCCCCTGCATGAAAAGTTCGGCGTCAAGGATGTGCTGGTCTGCACATATCAGGCGATCTCCGGCGCCGGCAAGACGTTTGAAACCTGGCCGGAGATGCTCGATAACGTGATTCCGTACATCGGCGGCGAGGAAGAAAAGAGCGAAAAAGAACCGCTGAAGATCTGGGGCAGAATCGAAGGCGATCAGATCGTACCGGCGACTTCGCCGAACTTTACGGCGCAGTGCATCCGTGTGCCCGTTTCCAACGGCCACATGGGCGCCGTGTTCGTGCGATTTGAGAAAAAGCCGACCATCGAAGAGATTAAAGAAATATGGAAGAATTTCAAAGGGTATCCGCAGCAGGAGAATCTGCCGCATGCGCCGGTGCATTTTCTCAACTACTTCGAGGAAGACAATCTGCCGCAGACGAAGCTGCAGCGTGATCTGGAGGGCGGCATGGCCGTTTCCATCGGCAGACTGCGCGAGGATACGCAGTATGATTACAAGTTCGTTTGCCTGTCGCACAACACGCTGCGCGGTGCGGCCGGCGGCGCAGTGCTGCTTGCAGAACAGCTTTGCGCACAAGGTTATCTCGATTAATTCTCACACGATAGGAGCGATCAGACATGAAGAAGGTTCTGTTTACGGGAGCGGGTATAGCCATCATCACTCCCTTTGACGCCGATAATAAGGTCAATTACAAAAAGCTCGGCGAGATCATCGACTATCAGATTGAAAACGGTACGGACGCCGTCATTATCTGCGGTACGACCGGCGAGGGGGCGACGCTCGATCATGAGGAGCACACCGAGGCGATCCGCTTTACGGTGCAGCACACGGGCGGCCGCATCCCGGTGATTGCCGGTACCGGCAGCAACGATACCGACTATGCAGTCAAGCTCTCCAACGAGGCGGAAAAAGCCGGTGTGGACGGTCTGCTGATGGTGACGCCGTATTATAACAAGACCTCACAGGAAGGCCTTATCCGTCACTATACCTATATTGCCGAGCGTGTCAGCACGCCGATCATCCTGTACAACGTGCCGTCGAGAACGGGCGTGAATATCCTGCCCGAGACGTATCACGAGCTTTCCAAGCTCGAGCGCATTGTGGCGACGAAGGAAGCCAACGGCGATATTTCGCAGGTCGCGGCGACCGCTTCGCTTTGCGGCGACGATTTGACGATCTATTCCGGCAACGACGATGAAGTCACGGCGATTATGTCGCTGGGCGGCAAGGGTGTGATTTCCGTTCTGTCGCATGTGGCGCCGCGTGTGGCGCACGATATGGCTGCGTCCTATCTTGCAGGCGATCCGGCGCGCAGTGCAAAGCTGCAGCTTGAATGGTATGATCTGTGCAAGGCGCTGTTTGCGGACGTCAACCCCATTCCGGTCAAGGAAGCGATGAACATGATGGGCTGGGACGTCGGCGAATGCCGTCTGCCGCTGTGCCCGATGTCCGCGCCCAAGCGCGAGCTGTTGCGTGCGGTCATGGCCAAGCACGGCCTTATCTAATAAATCGTGTCATTCCGCCTCTCTCGGAATGGCACTTTCTCTTTAATGATTATAAAGGATGTGCAAACTATGATAATACTGCTTTGCGGCGCTTTCGGCAAAATGGGCAGAATGATCTCCCAGATCGTGTCCGAACGCTCTGACTGTGAGATCTGCGCCGGCGTCGATATCGGCACGGGCGATGCCGCGTTTCCCGTATATGCGGCACCGTCGCTTGTGCAGGAAAAGGCGGACGTGCTGATTGACTTTTCGCATCCGTCTGCTTTGGGCGGGATTCTGGAGTATGCCGTGCAGATGCGTATGCCGGCTGTGCTGGCGACGACGGGCTATGCCCCCGAGCAGATTGCGCTGATCCGCAAGGCTGCCGAGCGCATTCCGGTATTCTTTTCGGCCAATATGTCGCTGGGTGTGACGCTCCTGAGCGAGCTTGCCAAAACAGCGGCCAAAGTCCTCGGCGGCAGTTTTGATATTGAGATCGTCGAAATGCATCACAACAGAAAGATCGACGCGCCCAGCGGTACGGCGCTGATGCTGGCGGACGAGATAGCATCCGTGCTACCCGAACATCCCGAATATGTTTACGATCGGCACGTCAAGCATGAACGGCGCACAAGGCAGGAGATTGGTATACAATCTGTTCGCGGCGGGACGATTGTCGGCGAGCATGAGATCTTGTTCTGCGGTACGGATGAAGTGATCAAGCTCTGCCACAGCGCAGGCAGCAAAGCGGTGTTTGCATCGGGCGCGGTCAACGCCGCCGTATTCCTTGCCGGAAAACCTGCCGGATTATATACGATGCATGATTTGGTAAAGGAGTAAGCTCTATGTTTGAAATATCTGTCCGAGAGGATGTTACATTGATTTCCCTGCATGATTCGCCCGCGCAGATTGACCGCATAGCGGATGTATTTCAAAAGATTGCACAGGCGGGGATCAACGTGGATATGATTTCTCAGACGCCGCCCAACGGCCAGCATTCCGATTTGTCCTTTACGGTGGACGGCGATGATTTCGGCGTGATTCTGCAGGTGTGCGCTGCGCTTCGTGAGAAAAATCCGGATCTCAAGATCAGCGTCAGCTCCGGCAACTGCAAGATCAGCGTGCTGGATCCGGACATGAATGAAATGCCCGGCTACGCGGCAAAGGTGCTCGGCGCCGCTGCGGCGGCGCACTCCGATATCCGTATGGTCACGACGTCGGAATGCGACATTTCCATCCTTGTCGTGCAGGCCGATCTCGAAAACACGGTACAGGCGATCCGCGCTGCATTGTGATATGAACTGAACAGCAAAACAAAAGCGACGCTTCTCCGCGCCGCTTTTTGCTGTCCTGTTGTTTATTTGTTTCTTTGTTCTTCCACAAAGTCGAGTATGCTTTCGGCCACCTGCAGGTCGTACGGCGTGGTAATCTTGAAGTTGAAAAACTCGCCGTGTACAATATGGATCGGCATGCCGCTCTTGAAGCAGACCATCGTCGTTTCCGTGAGTTGTTTGCGCGTTTCAGCGTCGAGCTGTTGAAAGGCGCGGATGAGTGCGCGGATGCGGAAGCCCTGCGGGCTCTGTCCCGCGAACAGTTCGCTGCGCCGCGGCATACCGCTTATGACGGTTCCGTCGGCCGACTGTACGATTGTATCGTTGACCTGAATGACCGTGTTGCAGACGTCGCACGCCTTCATTTCTTCGATCACGTCGCGGATGATGCGCCGCGTGGCAAACGGACGCACCGCATCATGGATCAATACAATATCGTCCTCACCGATTTCGTTGTGCGCTTCGATTGCGGCCAGCGTATTGAGCAGCGTGCCCTCGCGGTCAGCCCCGCCTTCGCACAGATGAATGCGCGGATCGTTTCCGAAAAACTCGGCGATCTGCTCGGTCGCCAGATCCAGCCAGTCTCCGTTGGACCCGATCCAAAGCTCCTCAACCTGCGGTTCGGAAAGCAGCGCACGCACGGAGTGGATAAAGATCGGTACACCGCCAAGCGGTAAAAACTGTTTGGGTGTTGCGGAATTCATGCGTGTTCCGCTGCCGCCTGCGAGAATGACGCCATAGACTTTGCCGATCTTTTTCAATGGAATAACCCCTTTTTCACGATATTCTGACAAGACAATACTATCACATGCAGCGATTGTATGCAAGAACTTCTTTGCTTTTTTCTTGACAAATCACAGATTAAATTGTATGATATATACGAGAAATAATGGAGGTATTCTATGAAAAAACGTATTGTTTCTTTAATCTGCATACTGAGTGTCATGCTTGTCTTCTGCATGACGGCTGTCTCTTTCCGTACTTCCCTGCAGGCTGGCGCAGAGGATACGACTCCTGCGTCCACAGCGTCTACCGCAAAGCCGACGTCAAAAGAAGAGCCGATTGAGGATGAGCCGAAAACGACCGCTTCCACGACGCAGCCCACGACCAAGGAATCCACGACGAAACCCGTGGAATCAAGTACGGATCCGACGAAGCCAACCAATCCCACGAACCCGACCAACCCGACGAACCCGACAAATCCGACCAACCCCACGAACCCGACCAATCCGTCCGAGAAGGAGCAGCCCCCTGTTTCCGAAACCGGATCGAATCAGAATCCCTCGAATACCACAAAACCGTCTACCACGAAAAAACCGGTCAACGGCAAAACGACGACCAAGCGGTATATCGGCACAACTGCACCGCGCACAACGAGAGCGCACATGGTCGTTCCGCAGGTGGACAACACGACCGTTGCCGGCTCGACGCTCAGCCCCATGGACGCATACTTTGAACGCATCAGCGGCATGACGCAGGCGGAACAGATCGAAGATACGACGCTTGTGCTGGAGACCACCGAGATCGAAGAGAACAACAAGCAGCTCAGCACGCCCGCAATCGTGGCGATTTGCCTCGGTGCATTTGCGTTGGTTGTGATCGGTTTGACGGCAGTATTCGCGATCCGCAACAAACGTGCGGCTGCTGACGACACAGATGACGAAGGCGTTTCGTCTGATACTGTCGATTACAGCGATCCATACGCGCAGGATTACCCTGTGTCGAAGCCGGATGTGTCGCCCGAAGAACGGCCTGCCGCGGTCGATGAAACCGGTTCCTTTACCGTCGTTTCGCTCGATGACAAAGATTATATAGATTAAAAAATACGGCGCATACGTTTCGGACGTATGCGCCGTTTTAAGGTGGTATTTGATTTGGTTATAGAACCGATTGCCTATATTCACACGGACTTTTCGGAAAAGTTCGGCATTCCGCGCCAGAGCGGTCGTGTGCCTGCGCTTCAGGGCAGGATCGTCTTTGAACCGAGCTTCAGAAACCCGGATACGCTGCGGGATCTGGATGGCTTTTCGAGAATCTGGCTGATTTTCGGCTTTTCCAAAGCATCACGTGATACGTGGTCGGCGACTGTGCGCCCGCCGAGATTGGGCGGCAATCGGCGCGTAGGCGTCTTTGCAAGCCGTTCGCCGTATCGGCCGAATCCGCTCGGTCTGTCCTGCGTGCAGCTCGATCGGATTGAGCAGATCGACAACGGCCCGCAGCTGATTGTCAGCGGCGTCGATCTGCTGGACAACACGCCGATCTACGACATCAAACCCTATATTCCGTATGCCGACTGTTACCCGGATGCGTCCGCAGGTTATACGCAGGACACGTCGCGCTACTGCCTGACTGTGGACGTGCCGCAGGAGCTGCTCGCGCGTCTGCCGCAAGAAAAGCGCGAGGCAGTTGTATGCTGCCTCGCGGAAGATCCGCGGCCGTCCTATCAGGACGACCCGGATCGCATTTATTCCATGCGCTTTATGGATTTTGACGTGCGGTTTCGCGTACAGAACGGTACGCTGACCGTGATCGCTGTTGACGATTATAATACATCGTCCTGAAACAGGTCTGCGCGCGGCAGACTCCAGCGGAATTTCGCAGCGAGCAGACGGATCACCAGTACCAAAGCCGCGCCCGAAATGAACGCGAGCAGATGATTGACCGGCCGCAGCGCGATGCACAGGATCGCACCGGCAATCGAAGCACACGCATAGATGTGCTTGACAAAGATATACGGCGTGTCTCCTGCAAGCACATCGCGGATTACGCCGCCGCCGACACCCGTAACTACGCCGACAAAAACCAGCAGAAAGACGTTTTTACTGCCGGCGTTATAGGCTGTCTGGATGCCGATCACCGTGAAAATCCCAAGCCCCAGCGAATCCATCAGCAGCATGATCCAGTGATAGATTGTCTGGTTTCTGCCGAGGAGTCTGCGCACAGCAGGAAAAAACAGGACGACAGCAACGCTTGTTGCGACCATTCCGTAGACCGGATGGCCGAATGTGCCGGGCGGCTGAATGCCGAGAATCAGATCGCGCAGGATTCCGCCGCCGACCGCCGTCGTCATGGCCAGAATGATAACGCCGAAAATATCCATGTTCTTGCGCATGGCGGTCAACGCGCCGGAAACGGCAAAGGCCATGGTGCCGATGATTTCTATGATAAAAATAAATGTATCCATCTTTCTGCCTCCGCATGTCATTATATGCGGATTCTTTTATTTGTCAAGTGTAATTTACATACAGCGTAAAATATGCTATACTGAACAGCCGGAGGGATGAATTATGTATGAACTGAAAGACATTCTAACACCAGAGATCGATCGCGTTTGCGGCATACTTGACAGAAACGGCGAGCACAAGCTGTCTGTGTTGTTCCGCAACTGCTACCCAAATACATTTGAGACGACGACCAAACGCATGGAGGACGGGACGACCTATATTTTTACCGGCGATATTCCGGCCATGTGGCTGCGTGACTCCACGGCGCAGGTGCACCAGATTCTCCCGCTCACGGCCGACAGCAACGACGCTGCGGACGTGATTGAGGGACTGATCCGCCGTCAGTTTCAATATGTGCTCTATGATCCGTATGCGAACGCGTTCAACGAGACGGAAAACGGCAACGGGCACGTCAAGGATTTGCCGAAACAGAAACCGATGATCTGGGAACGTAAATACGAAGTGGATTCCCTTTGCTTTGTGCTGTGGCTGTGTGCGGAGTTTCATCAGTATTCCGGACGTACCGACTATCTGACGGACGGCGTGTATCGTCGCGTTCTGCGTACGATTCTGGATTTATGGAAGACTGAGCAGCATCACGGCGAACAATCGCCCTACACTTTTATTCGTCTGAATTGTCGTCAGAGCGATACGCTCTCGCACGAAGGCAAAGGCACGCCTGTAGCCTATACCGGCATGACGTGGTCTGGCTTTCGCCCGAGCGACGACGCGTGTGTGTACGGCTATCTGATCCCGTCCAATCTCTTTGCCATAACCGTTCTGCGTTCGTCGGCAAAGATTGCGCAGGATGTTTTGCGGGACGCCGAGCTTGCGGACGAGATGTCGTTGCTGGCTGATGAGATTGAAAACGGCGTGCGGCAGTACGGCGTCGTCGATCATCCGAAATACGGCAAAATGTACGTCTACGAAACGGACGGACTCGGCAACTATGTGCTGATGGATGACTCGAACGTTCCGAGCCTGATTTCGCTGCCGTACTTCGGCTACTGCGACGCGTCTGATCCGGTTTATCAGAACACACGGCGATTTATTCTCAGCGAAGACAATCCGTATTTTTACACCGGCAAGGTTATTAGCGGCACGGGCAGTCCGCACACGCCGCAGGGGTACGTCTGGCATATCGGTCTGTCCCTGCAGGGCTTGACTTCCATTGACCCGCAGGAGCGCATGCAGGTGCTGCGCATGCTCGAGGCCTCCGACGCCGACACAGGCTACATGCACGAGGGCGTTTGCGCAGACGATCCTTCACAATACACGCGTCCGTGGTTTGCGTGGTCTAATTCCATTTTCAGTGAATTTGTATTGCAGTATGCGCAACAGCTGGAGGATCGGTCATGACAGGGGAGTATACCGGTCTGTTCGTCGCGGCATCCGACGGCGACGCACACAAGGCGGCCGTTTTGTTTTGCGATGAAATAGAGCGCCGTACAGGGATTTGCCCGGAAATAAGAAGCGACGCGGACAAGCCGTGTATTGCGTTTTGCATTAACGACGAACTGTCGGATAAAGACGCATTTCGGATTTGCACGAAGGATCGCACAATTATTCTGACTGCATCCGGTATCCGCGGGCTGATTTACGCGTATTCGATGTTTTTGCGAAAAACGGAATACAGGGACGGTCGGATCGTTCTCGTGGAACCGATCGACGGAGAGTATGCCCCGGATAAAACGATTCGCGGCCATCAACTCGGGTACCGAACGATCTCCAATACATATGACGCATGGACGCCGGAGCAATACAGAAGGTACTATCTGGATATGATGGCGTTCGGCAGCAACACGGTCGAACACATTCCGGCACGCGGGGACGGCTCGACAAATGTGCTGATGCGGTCGGACGCGGACGAAATGTGCGTGCAAGGAAGTGCGATTGCGGACGAATTTGATCTGGATGTTTCACTTTGGATTCCGAACGATTCATTGCCCATCGCAGAATCGACGTCTGTGCGCAGGGAAATATTTGAGAGATGTCCGCGGTTGAACGTCGTCTTTCCGCCTGGCGGCGATCCCGGCGATTATCCGGCCGACGCGTTTTTGCAGCGCGTCACGTCGATTTCCCGCGCACTCAAGGAAGTGAAACCAAAAGCGCAGATGTGGCCGTCCGCGCAGGCGCCGCATTCCGTGCCGGATTGGGGCGAGGCGTTCATGACGGAAATGCAGCGGCGTCCGGTTGAGATTGACGGTATTATCACCGGCCCCAATCGTGCATTTCCGATTGACGAGCTGCGCCGCCGTCTGCCGATCGACTATCCGATCCGTCTGTATCCGGATATTACGCACAACGTCCGGTGCGAGTATCCCGTGCACGCGCTGCATGACGACTGGCATTATGCGCTCGCGAGTACGCTCTCGCGCGAGTGTATCAATCCGCGCCCGCAGGAGTATCGGTTGATCCACACGCTGACACGCCGTTACGTGGTCGGTTCGGTCAGCTACTCTGAGGGTGTGAACGATGACGTAAACAAGATGGTCTGGGCGGATATGGATTTCGACCCGAACCGCCCGCTGTACGATGCGCTGCTGGATTATGCGCGCTGCTTCATCTGGCAAGCGCCTGCCGCAAAGATTACGGACGGTATTCTGGCGCTTGAAATGAACTGGATCGGCGATCCGGCGGAGAATCCGCAGATAGAGGCGACGCATGCGCTCTTTCATGCATTGGAGACCGACCGTCCCGAACTGTTGGACAACTGGCGTTTTTGTCAGCTTTTATTCCGCAGTATCTGCGACCTGTATGTACGCAGACGCCGGATCTTTGATTTGCAGATGATCAAAGCGGCAAGATATGAAATGCGCAGAATGCGCCTCGAACAGGCAGAGACCATTCTGCGCACAGAGTATCCGCGCGAGGTGACAGAACTTCGAGCCCGTCTGGACGATCTTGCGCAGCGGCTGTTTTACTTGATTGGTATGCAGCTCGATGTCAGCCGGTTCGGCGCCAGCCACTGGGAACGCGGTGCGACGTTGGAAACGATTGACCTGCCGGTCACGGATAAGGCGTTTTATCTCAATCGCCTGGACTATGCAAAAGCACTGCCGGCCGATCGGATAGACTCGTTTATAATCGGTCTGCTGGATCGCAATTTGATTTCAGGTGATCGGTATTATTATTCCTTTGCCGAGCACGGTCTGGATGCGCCGGGCGAAGCGCAGACGCCGGATTTCTATATGGATTATCAGGGCGACCGGCCAAATGTCAATAACGGTTCGATCCCGATGTCGCAGCTCAAATTGTTCGACCATTTCAGCTTTCGCTGCAGATTGTCCGGCTTTACAAAAGGAGACTATATGCTGCGCGTATCCTACTCTTCACGCAAAACGGACAGTGTCACGGCGCATCGCGTCTCGCTCGACGGTCGGACGCTGTATTGCGGCAAGCAGTACGGCGGTGAGAAAGATCCGCAGTTTGACCGCGATTACCTCGCGCCGGGAACGGAAACGGCGACCTATCGAATCCCGGCGGATTACTTTACGAACGGATGCGCCGAGCTGGTGATTGAGGAACCGACTGTCGGTGTGATGCTCAGCGAATTCTGGATTTTTCCGGCATAATTCTTCCGATCTATTGACATTCATGTAAAAATGAATTATTTTAATATGTATGATTAACAGAGGTGATTGGAAATGGAATATAAACTTATGGATCGAGCAGCGCTTGAGAATAAGCTTGCCGAATTGCAGGCGCAGTATGATGCGTTTGAGCAGATGCATCTGAACCTGAATATGGCCAGAGGAAAACCCAGTGCGGATCAGTTGGCGCTTTCCGACGGACTATTCCGCGCGATCGAAGCCGACAGCCCCATGCAGGGCGCGGATCACATGGAGATCCGCAACTACGGTGTTCTGACCGGTCTTGTTGAAATGCGGCAGATTTTTGCAGATCTGCTCGGCGTCAACGTCGACAACGTCATCCTCGGCGGCAGTTCAAGCCTCAACCTGATGTTTGATTATATCAGCCAGTGCATGACGCACGGCGTCTGCGGCGGTACGCCCTGGTTCGGGCAGGAGATCAAGTTCCTTTGTCCCGTTCCCGGCTATGACCGTCACTTCGGGATTCTGCAGTATTTCGGCATTGAAATGATTCCGGTCGAAATGCTCCCGACGGGCCCGGATATGGATGCGATCGAATCGCTGGTGCAGGATCCGAGTGTAAAGGGCATGTTCTGCGTGCCGAAGTATTCCAATCCCGGCGGCATCACGTTCTCGGACGAAACGGTTGAACGCGTTGCCAAACTCAAGCCGGCCGCATCCGACTTCCGTATCATCTGGGACAACGCGTACGCAATCCACGATGTGAGCGATACGCCGGATACGCTGCGTGAAATCTTTTCGGCCTGTGCGCAGTACGGCTCGGAGGATATGATAATTGAGGTGGCGTCCTTTGCTAAGGTGACGTTCCCCGGCGCATGCGTTTCCTGCATCATCGCCTCCGACAAGAATCTTGCGCAGATCCGCGGCAGACTGTCATACCAGATCATCAATCACGACAAGATCAATCAGATGCGGCATGCCGCGTTTTTCAAGGATGCCGCAGGCGTGCTTGTACACATGAAAAAACATGCAGCCATTCTGAAACCGAAGTTTGATATTGTGCTGCAGGCCTTTGAACGCCATCTGCAGGGCAAGGGAATTGCATCCTGGACAAAGCCGAACGGCGGTTACTTCATCAGTCTGGACGTGCCGGACGGCTGCGCCAAGCGTGTTGTTTCGCTTTGCAAGCAGGCAGGCCTTATCCTGACGGGCGCGGGCGCAACGTACCCGCTCGGCAATGATCCGCGCGACCGCAACATCCGCATCGCGCCGACATTTCCGTCCACACAGGAACTCTCGCAGGCAATGGAAGTGCTCTGCCTTTGCATAGAAATTGCCAGCATAGAAAAATTATTGAACGATTGAAATCGCCATAAACTCACAAATCCGCTCTTGTCTAAATAAGCAAATGGGGCGTATACTAATTTGAGCAGCGTCCAATGCAGCAGATTGCAGTCTTTGCAATCTGCTGTGTTTCTGATCGGAAATATTCCATATTTTCTCTTTACATCTACGACAGTCTGTGATATAATACCTATTAAATTATTATAACGATTGTTTCTGTTATTTTGATATAGAATTATTTGGCGCAAGGAAGTGATGTGGCGTTTATGGATAAGATTGTCATCAACGGCGGTAACCGTCTGACCGGTAAAATAGATATCAGCGGCGCAAAGAATGCCGCGCTGGCCATTGTGCCGGCTGCCATTTTAACAAAAGAAATTTGCAGGATCGAGAACCTTCCGGATATCAGCGATGTTTCGATCATGCTCAAAATCTTAAATACGCTCGGCGCGCATGTGCGCATGATCAACCGCAACACGGTAGAGATCGATGCGCGCAACGTGCAGTTCTATACGGTGCCTTACGAGCAGACCAAGCATCTGCGTGCGTCCTACTATTTCATCGGCGCTTTGCTCGGACGCTTCGGCAAGGCGCATGTCGCTATGCCCGGCGGCTGCAACTTCGGCGGCGTTCGTCCGATCGACCAGCACGTCAAGGGCTTTGAGTCATTGGGAGCCAAGGTTTCCATCGAAGAAAACGCGATCGTCAATGCCGAGGCGGACACGTTGTTCGGCAGCGCGATCTATCTCGATACGGTGTCCGTCGGCGCGACAATCAACATCATGCTGGCTGCTGTGCGCGCCAAGGGATTGACGGTCATTGAGAACGCTGCAAAAGAACCGCATATCGTCGATCTGGCCAACTTCCTCAATTCCATGGGCGCAGACGTGCGCGGCGCCGGTACGGACGTGATCAAGATTCACGGCGTGGAAGAAATGCACGGCTGCTCGTATTCCATCATTCCCGATCAGATTGAGGCCGGAACCTACATGGTTGCTGCCGCAGCTGCGGGCGGCGATGTGCTGATTAACAACGTGATTCCGAAACACATGGAGTCGATCACCGCCAAGCTCATTGAATGCGGGATCGAAGTTGAGGAATTTGACGACAGCATTCTGATCAAATCCGACCACCGTCCGACACGTTGCAATATTAAGACGATGCCGCATCCCGGCTTCCCCACGGATATGCAGCCGCAGATGGCCGTTCTTCTTTCCATCGCGGAGGGCACCAGCATCATCAACGAGAGCGTCTGGGACAGCCGCTTCCGCTATGTGGAGCAGCTCGCGCACATGGGCGCGTGCATCAAGGTCGACGGCAAAATTGCCGTGATTGAAGGCGTTGAGCACCTCAAGGGCGCGCCTGTCAAGGCAGACGACTTGCGGGCGGGCGCCGCAATGATTATTGCAGGTCTTGTGGCTAGCGGCACGACGGAAGTCGAGAATGTGGTCTACATCGACCGCGGATACGAGGACATCGTCGGGAAATTAGCGGGCGTCGGTGCAGACATCCGGCGCGTGCGCATCACCGATCCGGAATCCCGGATTCAAATTTCATAAGCGTGTAAGAGGCGGGGTTACCCGCCTTTTTCCGGATTACAGCTCACGGAGGCGTCATGGCAAGGTTTTGTTCTCTGTTTTCTTCCAGCAGCGGGAATTGTACATATATCGGCGATCCGCATTCCGGGATTCTGATTGACTGCGGCGTCAGCGCAAAAAGGACCGACGCGGCGCTTGCCGCACTGGGCGTGGATGCATCCACGATTCGCGGTATTTTTATTACACACGAGCATACCGATCACGTTTCCGGTGTGCGTGTATTTGCATCGCGCCACCACATCCCGGTCTATGCGTCGGCCGGCACATTGTCTGCTATGGAGCAGATGGATCTGTTGAACGGAAAGTATTCGGTTGATCAGATTGATGCGCAGGGCATGGAAGCGGGCGGCATGTTTGTGCGTCCCTATGCGCTCTCGCACGATGCAAGGCAGCCGTTCGGCTACACCATCGAAACGTCCGACGGCCGCAGAATTGCCGTTGCAACGGATACCGGCGTGGTGACACAGGAGGTTCTGTCGGCCATCACCGGCAGCGATCTTGTGCTGCTCGAGTCCAATCACGATATCGGTATGGTGCAGACCGGACCGTATCCCTACCAGGTCAAGCGTCGTATTCTTTCCGATCTCGGCCATTTGTCCAACGACGCCTGCGCCGAAACAGCGGTTCGGCTGCTGGACAGCGGCACGACACGCTTTGTTCTGGCGCACCTGAGCCGTGAAAACAACATGCGTCCGCTCGCTTTTCAATGTACCAAATCGGAGTTTGATTCGGTTGGGGCAGCGCAGGACGCGGACTATCTGCTGTCTGTTGCGGGCGGTGAGCCGGAGATGATGCTGCTGTGATGACTGTTCGGATTATAGCGCTCGGCAAGCTGAAGGAAGCGTATCTGCGCGATGCGGTCGCGGAGTACGAAAAACGTCTGAAGGCCTTCTGCCGATTGCAAATTGTCGAGATTTCGCCGTACAGATTGCCCGACAACCCGTCGCACTCGCAGGTTCTCGACGCGCTCGAAAAAGAGGCGGTCGAGATCGATCGGCTGATCCCGCATGGCGCCTATGTGTTTTCCATGTGCATTGAGGGGAAAATGCTCGCGTCCGAATCCTTCAGCCGTCAGATTGAAAAAGCTGCGGTCGACGGTGCGGCAACGGTTGTATTTATCATCGGCAGTTCCTTCGGTCTGTCCGATAGAATCAAAGCAAAGTCCGACTTCCGTCTGTCCATGTCGCCCATGACCTTTCCGCATCAACTCGCGCGCGTGATGCTGCTCGAGCAGATCTACCGTGCTTTCCAGATCGCCAACGGCGGCAAATACCATAAATAAGGTGGGTATTATCATGAAAAAAGCATTGTTCTATCTGCTGCAGTTTACATGGGGTCTGCCGCAGAATCTGATTGGTCTGATCGGATTTCTGATTTTCCTTCACTCTGCCAGGCATGACCGCTTTGAAAACGCGGTGATTACCTATATTGATACAGACAAGAGCTTCGGCGGTATTTCGCTGGGCATATTTATTTTTGTCAACGGCAAAAAGCAGGATGAATGGCTGCACGATACACGCATCCATGAGTACGGCCACACCATCCAGTCGCTGGTGCTTGGCCCGCTGTATTTTTTCGTGATCGGTTTTCCGTCCATCATCTGGTGCAATTTCCCGCCTATTGTGCGGTATCGCAGGCAGAACGACGTCTCGTACTACACAATCTACTGCGAAGGGTGGGCAAACGTCTGGGGCAGCCGTTTCAGCAAACAAAATTTCTGCTCCAAGGAACTGCTCAACCGCGGGTACTTCGGAAAGCCTTGGAGACAGCAATAAGCAAAGGAGAAAGACTTTGGAATCGTTTGACGCTTTTTCCTCCGGTGTTGAAACCGGCGGTTTGTTTCATACCAATGAGATCAAAATACTGATCTGCTATCTGCTGCGCAAAATTGACGCGCCGCTGTCTTCCGAGCAGATCCGCGAGGTTCTGGCATCAGAAGGCATAGCCAATTATTTTGACGTAAGCGAATCTGTTTCGGAGCTGCTGCGAAGCGGAAACATCACTTCCGATTTCGCCGAGCAGAACGAATATCTCCACCTGACGCCCAGAGGGACAGAAGCGCTCGGAGAGCTGGTTCGTGAGATACCGCTGTCCGTGCGTGAGCGGGCGCTCTCGGCTGCACTGGAGTCTGTGGCAAAAGCGCGTAACGCCGAGCAGACCAAAATCGACGTCGAACCGATCGGCAGCGGCTTTATGGTCACGTTCCATATCGCGGACGCAAACGAAGATCTGATGCGCATTTCGCTCTACGCAGCCGATCAGAATCAGGTGCGTAAAATGAAGGACAACTTTTTGAAAGACCCGGTGCGGATCTATTCCGGCATTCTGGCGTCGTTTATCGTTTAGGAGGCATAGTCATGGCAAAATACTCAATCGGTTTGGATTTCGGCACATTGTCCGGCAGAGCGCTGCTGTGCAACGTGGAGACAGGCGAAGAATTGGCAACCGCGGTATACGATTATCCGCATGCCGTGATGGACACAGCGCTGCCGAGCGGCAGGAAGCTCAAGGCGGATTGGGCGCTGCAGCATCCGCAGGATTATCTTGACGTGGTGCGTTTCACGATTCCGCAGGTGCTCAAAGAGTCCGGCGTATCGGCAGCCGACGTGATCGGCGTGGGTGTGGACTTTACGGCATGTACGATTCTGCCGGTTTTGGCCGACGGTACGCCGCTGTGTTTTTTGGAGGCTTATAAAGACGAGCCGCATGCATATGTAAAGCTCTGGAAGCATCATGCCGCGCAGGATCTGGCCGTGCGCATGAATGAAGTCGCCGCACAGAGAGGGGAGCCGTGGCTGCAAAACTACGGCGGCAAGATCTCCTCGGAATGGGCGATCCCGAAGGTCTGGCAGGTGTTGCGTGAAGCGCCGGAAATCTACGAAAAGGCCGACCGTTTCATTGAGGCGGCCGATTGGATCATCTGGATGATGACCGGCAAAGAGACGCGCAATGCCTGCTGCGCCGGTTACAAGGCGATGTGGAATAAGAAGACCGGATTTCCGTCTGACGAGTATTTCAAGGCGCTTGATCCGCGTCTGGAGCATGTGATCGACGAGAAGTTCGGACGCGATATCCTCCCGCTCGGCGCAAAAGCAGGCGAAATCTGTGACAGCGGCGCTGCGCTGACGGGACTGCTTCCGGGCACGTCCGTTTCGGTCGGCGTGATCGACGCGCATATTTTTGTGCCTGCTGTCGGCATTCATAAAGAGGGCGAAATGCTCGCGATTATGGGCACGTCAACCTGTCACATGATGCTCGGCAAGGACGAAGTGCAGGTCGGCGGCATCTGCGGCGTGGTCGAAGACGGGATCATGCCCGGCTTTTTCGGCTATGAAGCGGGGCAGGGGTGCGTCGGCGATCATTTCCAGTGGTTTATTGACAACTGTCTGCCCGCAAGTTACTACGAACAGGCCAAAGCCGAGGGCGTCAACATTCATAAATTCCTGCGTCAGAAGTGTGAGTCGAAAAAGCCCGGCGAGTCCGGACTGGTCGCGCTTGACTGGTGGAACGGCAACCGTTCCGTTCTGGTGGATGCGGATCTGACCGGCATGATGCTCGGCATGACGCTGCAGACGAAAGCTGAGGACATCTACCGCGCATTGATCGAAGCGACCGCTTACGGTACGCGCATGATTATCGAAACGTTCCGTGAAAACGGCGTTCCCGTGCATACGTTCTATGCGGCCGGCGGCATTTCGCAAAAAGACCCCATGACCATGCAGATTTATGCGGACGTGATCAAGATGCCGATCAAGATCGCCGGCAGCGCACAGGGCGGCGCGCTCGGTTCCGCGATCTTCGGCGCGGTTGCGGCCGGTGCGGAAAACGGCGGTTATGACGATGTGTACAAAGCAGCGGAGATCATGGGTAAGGTCAAGGATACGGTTTATTATCCCAATGCGGAAAACAGCGCAATCTACGATAAGCTCTTTGCGGAGTACAAGATCCTGCATGATTATTTCGGCCGCGGAGAAAACGACGTCATGAAGCGTCTGAAAAAACTGGCTGCCGCGCAGTAAACAACTCACACAAAAACTAAAGCTGTCACGTTCGGAATCTACCAAGCGTGACAGCTTATTCTTTTTGTCTTTATTTTGTCAGGAAGTCCACAGCCTGCGCAATCTCCGGCATCGGGACGGATTCCACATCGCCGTGATCGATCATGGCGGCGGTGGCCGGACGGATCGGCAATTTGGTCAGCACAGGAATACCGAGATCGGCTGCGATCTTTTCAATATGACTTTCACCGAATACCGAAATCTGTTTTCCGCAATCGGGGCATTCGATATAGCTCATATTCTCGATGATGCCGAGGATCGGGATATTCATGAGCTTTGCCATGTTGTACGCCTTTTTCACAATCATGTTGACTAGATCCTGCGGTGTGGTGACAATGACAATGCCGTCGACCGGCAGACTCTGAAATACAGTCAGCGGCACGTCGCCGGTGCCGGGAGGCATATCGACGAACATATAGTCGACCTCGTCCCAGACGACCTCCTGCCAGAACTGCTGAATGACGCCGGAAATGACGGGGCCGCGCCACACGACAGGCTGATCTTCGTTTTCAAGAAGTAGATTGACCGACATCACTTTTATACCGGTTTGTGTGATCGCAGGCAGCAGACCGCGTTCATCGCCCAGCGCATGGTCGAAAAGACCGAAGGAGCGGGGGATGGACGGACCGGTGACGTCTGCATCGAGGATTGCTGTTTCAAATCCGCGCGCACGTGTTTCGGATGCAAGCAGCGATGTGACAAGAGATTTGCCGACGCCGCCTTTGCCGCTGACGACAGCGATCACTTTTTTGACGTCGCTGAAGTTGCCCTGCGGCAGACGAAGATCCTGTTTTTCACATTTTGAACTGCATTCGGCGCAGTTGCCGTTACAAGAAGACATGATATTAAATCCTTTCCATGATTTTGATTATAATTAACAAAACAGGGATATGCAGCAGATAGATCCACAGTGTGTATCGACCGACAAAGCTGTAGAATCGTACATGTACGCGCCATACCCATTCCGCAGGTGGATCGCTTTGCCAATGCTGGCCGATGCATGTGCCGATCCAGAACGTAAAGATATTGGGCAGGAGCGGAAAATAATCGGCAGAATAAAAATCGGCAGAACGAAATCCGAGCGGGAACAACCATGCGGGACGAACAGTGATCTTTTCGGTCAGAAGAAAAGTCACAGCAAATAAGCCGATACAGATCAGGATGCCTGTTTTCGGTTCGATCCGGGACATAGGTTTTTTCAGCAGCGCGGTCAGAACCATCGAGACGCCCAGAAAATGCAGGATGCCGAATTTATCCTGGAATGTATCGAATCCGAGTTTTGGCAGCAAGAGAATGGAAACAACGGAGATTACGCCTGCAATCCCGCAAAGATACAGTCCGCGCCGCAGAACATTGTGCGAAAAGTTGGTGCAGATGCCGCTGATACAGATAAACACAGAGGCAAACAGAATCTGTACCGGCTCAAAGATGTGAAACAGCCGCAGACAAACGTCACTGCCCGAAAACGTACCGAACAGATAGAAAGCATGGTAGAACACCATACACAGTATGCAGAACCCGCGGATTTCATCCAGCAGCGCGATGCGCCGATGTGCGCTCATCCCTGCCAAAGACCGACTTTCTTTTGTACCTTACGCAGTGTTTTCTGCGAAACATACAGCGCTTTCTCCGCACCGGATTTTGCGCATTCGGCGATATAGGCCTTGTCTTTTATGATACGCGCGTAGGTTTCCTGCACCGGACGCAGTTCCTCAATCACAGCCTCGGCAACGGCTTTCTTGAAATCGCCGTAGCCCTTGCCGGCGAAATCGGATTCTATCTGCTCGTAAGACAGACCTGTGCAGCACGAGTAAATCGTCATCAGGTTGTTGATGCCGTCTTTTCCCTCGGCATAACGCACGCTCGCTTCGGAATCCGTAACGGCGCTTTTGAACTTTTTCAGGATGACGTCGGGCGTGTCCAGAATGGAAACAGACGCCTTCGGATTGGCGTCCGATTTGGACATCTTGGAAGTCGGGTCCTGCAACGACATGATTCTGGCGCCCTTCTGGCCGATGAACGGCTCCGGCACCGTAAATGTCTGGCCGTAAACGCCGTTGAACCGGTCGGCAATGTTGCGCGCAAGCTCCAGATGCTGTTTCTGGTCGGCGCCGATCGGCACAAACTGCGACTGATAAACCAGAATATCCGCGGCCATCAGAACCGGGTAGTCGAACAGTCCGACGTTGATATTGTCCGCGTGCTTGCGCGATTTATCCTTGAACTGCGTCATGCGTGACGCTTCACCGAACTGCGTGTAGCAGTTCAGAATCCACGCAAGCTCCGCATGCGTATGCACGTGGCTCTGCACAAAAACGATGTTGTTTTCCGGATCGAGATCCAGCGACAGCAGCATGGCAAGCATCTGCTGCGTCTGGCTGCGCAGTGTCGACGGCTCTATGCGCACGGTCAGCGCATGCAGGTCGGCCACACCGTAGATGCAGTCATATTCGCGCGACATGGTCTTCCAGTTTTTGAGCGCGCCAAGATAGTTGCCGAGTGTCGGAATGGAAGTCGGCTGGATCAGACTGAGAACGCGTTGCTTTCTTTCCGGAGTATTGTCCATAAAAGGTCGTCCTTTCAAACATTATATTAACTATTATAGCACAAAAAAATAGAATTGTAAATTATTAGTTTATGTGATATGATAAAAAAAGGAGGCGATTGCAATGCGCTATACAACAATTCTGTTTGACTTTGACGGTACATTAGCGGATACGGCAGAAGGTATATTTGAAAGCGTGCAATATGCGCTGCGGAAGATGGGGCTGCCGCAGGCAGATATACAAACGATGCGCAGATTTATCGGACCGCCGCTGCCCTACAGTTTCTCGCAGTTTATCGGATTGTCGCCGGATGAAGCAGAACAAGCGGTTCTGTATTATCGGGAGAATTATGCGGCGGGGGGCAAATACAAACTGAGCTTCTATCCGGGAATGCTGCAGCTGCTTCGGGATCTTCGCGATGCAGGAAAAAATGTGTGCATCGCAAGCGCGAAGCCGGATTTGTTTATTCGCCAGATACTGGAATACTATAAAATCGACGGATTGTTTACCTGCGTTCAAGGCGCACCCATGCAGGAACAATCCTCCGATAAGAGCAGTGTGATTCGCTCTGTGATGAATCGTTGTAACGCTGAAGACAAAAGAACTGTTCTTATGGTCGGCGATACGGCATACGATATACGCGCGGCGAAGAAAGTCGGGATTGACAGTGCCGGCGTCTTGTACGGATACGGATCGCGTGCAGAATTGGCGGCAGAAGGGGCAGAGTATCTTGCGCAAGACGTGGAAGACCTGCGAAATAACGCCTGTTTCCTGTAAAGTAATCTTCTTTCTAACGTAAAGTAAAAACGCTTTACGCTGTAAAGCGATTCAGTTTACACTCAAATCTATTCAGGTGATCGCATGTTTAAAACATTAGGAATTCTGGCACATGTGGACGCAGGCAAAACCACGCTGTCCGAACAAATACTATACCAGTGCGGTTCGATCCGTTCGGCAGGGCGTGTCGATCACGGAAACACGCTGCTTGATCACGACGACATTGAACGCCGCCGCGGCATTACGATCTATACCGATCAGGCGTCGTTCCGGATCGGCGATAACGAGTATTATCTGCTGGACACGCCCGGTCATGCAGATTTTTCTGCGGAGATGGAGCGGTCGCTGCGTGTTCTCGATTACGCTGTGCTTGTTGTCAGCTGTGTAGAAGGCGTTCAGGCGCATACGGAGCTGATCTGGAAACTGCTGGCTGAATATAATGTCCCGGTCTTTTTCTTCCTGAATAAGACAGATCGGGACGGCGCCGATGTGCGCCGCACCATGCAGGATATCCGCGGCAAGTGTGCGGCCGATGCGCTTTTGCTGGACGACGGGATCGAATCTGCGGCAGAATCCGTGGCGGAATTGGACGAAACGCTGCTGGATGCTTATCTGACAACAGGGTTTGATCTGGATTTATGGATACGGCAGATGGCGGCGCTGATCCGTTCGCGCAACCTGTTTCCGTGTTTTTCCGGTTCTGCGCTGTCCGGCGACGGCATCGGACGTTTTCTCAAAGGATTGGATGCACTGACGCCTACATCTTATTCGGATGATGCGCCGGTTTCTGCGGTTGCCTATAAGGTGCGGCACGACGATGCGGGCAACCGCCTGACGTATCTGAAAATTCTGTCCGGTGTGCTGCATGCTAAGGACGTGCTGCAGCAGGAGAAGGTGCATGAGATCCGCGTATATTCCGGCGCGCGTTATGCAGGCGTTTCTTCTGCCGGTGCAGGCAGTCTTTGCACGGTCACCGGTCTGCATGTTCCTGCCGGTACGATCATCGGCGCGCAGATGCATGTGCCGCCGGTGCAGTCTCAGCCGCTCATGTCGGCCTGTGTGCAGTTTGACGATTCGGTTCCCGTGCAGAAAGTGCTTTCGGTATTTCGTACGCTGGAGGCGGAAGACCCGCAGATGCGTGTGCGCTATGTTCCGCACATTCGTCAGATTCAGATTGCCGTGATGGGACCGATCCAATTGGAGGTTCTTGCGGAGCAATGCGCACAACGGTTTGGTCTGACAGTTTCGTTCGGTGAGCCGGAAGTGTTATATCTGGAAACGATTGCGTCGCCGGTTTATGGCTGCGGTCATTATGAGCCGCTGCGACATTATGCCGAGGTGCATATTCTTCTGCGTCCCTTACCGCGCGGCAGCGGCATTCGTTTTTCCTCCGCTTGTCCGACGGACGTGTTGAAACTGAATTGGCAAAGACTGATCGAAACGCATGTGTTTGAAAAAGAGCATATCGGCGCGCTGTGCGGATTCCCTCTGACGGATATTGAGGTGGTTCTGCTCATGGGACGCGCGCATGAAAAGCATACCGAAGGCGGTGATTTCCGGCAGGCATTGTATCGCGCTGTCCGCCATGCTGTGTTTCATGCCGAAAGCGTGCTGCTCGAACCCATGTACCGCTTTAAGATTCAGGTTCCGTCCGGCTGTGTCGGAAAGGTAATGTTTGACCTGCAGCACATGAGCGCTTCGTATGATCCGCCGTATTCCTCCGCAGAGGACGTCACGGTTTGCGGACGTTGTCCCGCAAGCGAGATGATGAACTATCATTCCGCTTTATCATCCTTCACAAAGGGGCGCGGTCTTTTGCAGGTTCGGTTTGACGGTTATGACCGCTGTCACAACACAGATGCGGTCGTGGAAGCGCACCCGTATAACCGCGAGGCGGATACTGAAAACACGGCCGATTCCGTCTTCTGCAGTCACGGCGCCGGGTATAATGTGCACTGGACGCAAGCTGCGCAGAAGATGCACTGTGCCGTTGACAAAGAAATTCTGAAACTGAATAATTGAGCGCTTGATGTATGAATCTCCCGGATTCCGGCCATAATGGTGGTATCAGAATTCGGGAGGTTTTATTTTGCAGTACGGCAAGGTCGAGATATGCGGCGTGAATACGTCCAAGCTGAAAGTCCTGAAGGAATCGGAAAAAACGGAGCTGTTACACAAAATGCACACAGGCGATACATCTGCGCGGGAGATGCTGATCCAAGGCAATCTTCGTCTGGTTCTGTCGGTTGTGCAGCGTTTTACAAACCGTGGAGAGAACCCGGATGATCTGTTTCAGGTGGGGTGTATCGGTCTTATCAAAGCGATTGATAACTTTGATATTGCGCAATCCGTGCGTTTCTCCACGTACGCCGTGCCCATGATCATCGGAGAGATCAGGCGATACCTGCGCGACAATAACGCCGTTCGCGTCAGCCGTTCTATGCGTGACACGGCGTATCATGCCATGCAGGTCAAGGAGCAGCTTGTTGCCGAGCTGGATCGGGACCCGACAGTGGAAGAAATCGCCGAAAGAATGCAGCGCAAAAAAGAGGATATTGTGCTTGCGCTGGAGGCGATTGTGGACCCCGTTTCGCTGTACGAGCCTGTTTTTGCAGATGGCGGAGATACGATTTATGTGATGGATCAGGTCAGCGACAAGGTGACGGATGAGAACTGGATCGAGGAGATGCAGCTTAAATCCGCCATCCATGCACTGCCGTCCCGCGAGAAGCGGATTCTGTATTTGCGTTTTTTCATGGGAAAAACGCAGATGGAGGTCGCGCGGGAGATCGGCATTTCGCAGGCGCAGGTTTCACGCCTTGAAAAGAGTGCGATCCGACAAATCAAGAAGGGATAAAAACTGCGTGATTTCACTTTTTTTCGCGTGAAGTATTTACTTTTATCAAGTATAGTGATAAAATATGAAGATAAATAATGGAGGGATATGCGGTTCATTTTTCAACCCTTTCCCGTATTCAGATAGGAGCGATTCATTTATGAAAGTGATTACGATGAATACCGCGGCAGAGATCGGCGCCGCTGCCGGTTCGATGTTCGTACAGACGGTGCAGAATAAAGAGAACGCTGTGCTGGGTCTTGCGACCGGCGCAACGCCGCTGCCGACCTATGATTATATGGCGCAGGCCTGCGCGCGTGGGGAAGTCAGCTTTAAGAAAGTGTCCACTTTTAACCTGGACGAGTATTGCGATCTGCCGCAGTCACACAAAAACAGCTATTTTACGTTCATGTCGGAGAATCTGTTCTCCAGGATTGACGTTGATATGCAGAACGTGCATTTTCTGAACGGCAACGCGCCGGACGCCGAGGCGGAGAGTCGCCGCTATGCCGCCGAAATCGAAGCTGCGGGCGGGATCGACATCCAGTTTTTGGGCATCGGACGCAACGGCCACATCGCTTTCAATGAGCCGTCGGACAAGTTTACCAACGACGCGTTCAAGGTGCATCTGACCGAGAGCACGATCGAGGCCAACTCGATCTATTTCGACGACGTACCCATGCCGCATTACGCCATGACGATGGGCATCGGCTCCATCATGCGTGCCAAAAAGATCGTGCTGGTGGCCACGGGCAAGTCCAAGGCAGAAGCTGTCCGCGCCATGATCTGCGGCGACATTGACCCGCATTGTCCCGCGTCTATTCTCAAGGCGCATCCGGACTGCACAATCTTCCTGGACGAAGATGCGGCAAGTCTGCTTTAAGATATGCTGATCCGCATCAATCCCGCGATGCAGTGGGGCGCTGTATTCAGCGTGCCCGCTGTCGTCGTGGATCAATACATAAAGCTCGCCAGTCCCGAACAGATTCGCACGCTCCTGTGGGTGCTGCGTCATGCGGCCGAGCAGCCCACGACAGAGCAGGCGGCCAAGGCGCTGCATTGCACAGAAGAGAGCATGTGCGAATATATTGCATTCTGGCAGCAAAAAGAGATCCTGCTCACCGATCTGCCTGCTGTTGTGCAGCCCGCAAAAGAGGCGTTTGCCGCACCGGCGGTAAAGAAGGAACTTCCGGATCTGCCGGAGAGCAAGCCGACTGCCGCGGAAATTTTGCAGCGCATCGGCGAGCATCCGGAGCTGGACTTCCTGTTTAAAGAGGCGCAGAAAAAATTCGGCCGGACAATTGGCTACGACGGGCAATGCACGCTGCTGCTGATGCATGACCGTTACGGATTGCCGATCGACGTGATCCTGATTCTGATCGAGTACTGTGCCGAAGTGCGCAAGACTTCCAATGCCTATATTGCGGCAATGGGAAAAAGCTGGGGTCAGGAAGAAATCGACACCATCGAAAAGGCGGCCGAAAAGATCGAGGAACTGCATCGCTGCAACGGGCTGTGGAAGCAGCTCGCCGCGACTGCCGGTCTGTCCGCGCCGACGCCGACGGCCGTGCAGTCCGAGTATCTGCGCGCGTGGAGCATTGAACTCGGGTTCGACTTCGACATGATCAGCCTCGCTTATGAGGAGATGAGCAACCATTGCCGGAAGATGAGCTTTGCCTACATGAACAAGGTGCTGCGCAACTGGGCTGCAAAAGGATTGAAGACGCCGCAGGACGTCGCGGAGGATAACCGCCGCTTCCGGGAAAAGAAACAGCAGGACGACGACGAATCACCCGCATCGTATGATATCGATGAAATGGAGCATCGCCTGCTGCACGGGCCGATCATCTACAAGAAAAACGATTGAGAGGATAGTACGCTATGGGTTACAGCGCGGAGATCTACCAAAGAGCTGCGCAGATTCTCGAACAAAGACGCGCAGACGCCGAGAGGACGGCAGCGCTGCATCGCGCCGAGGTCTATGCCGCTGTGCCGCAGATGCAGCAGCTCGATGCGCATATTGCGCAGACGGGGCTTGACGCCGTTCGCGCCATCGGTATGGGGGAAAACGCGCAGAAGTATCTGGACGCGCTGTCCAGAGAGAATCTTGACGCGCAGCAGAAGCGCCGTTCGCTTCTCGTGGAAAACGGTTTTGCCGAGGATTACCTGCGCGTGCAGTATACCTGTCCGCTTTGCTCGGATACGGGTTTTCACGGCGGTTATCGCTGCTCGTGCATAGATACGCTTGCGCGTCAGCTTGCATACTCGTCGCTGTGCAGTGATTTCCCGCTGGATAAATGCACATTTGACCGTTTCAATTTATCGCTGTATCCCAAGAATGTCAACCCGCAAACGGGCGTTGCGCCGTATGCGCGCATGGAAGAGATTCTGTCGTTTTGCAAGCGTTACGCCGCAGAGTTCGATCTGCATTCGCCGTCGTTGTTCTTTTACGGCGAGACAGGTCTCGGCAAGACGCATCTGTCTTTGGCGATTGCGGGCGAGGTAACAAAGAAAGGCTTCGGCGTCATTTACGGGTCTGCGCAGAATCTGCTTGACCGCATGGAGCGTGAGCGCTTCCGCGGCGACGACGACGGCGCGACCGACGCGATCATGGGCTGCGATCTGCTGATTCTGGACGATCTCGGCGCGGAGTTCATCACGCAGTTTTCGGTTTCCGCCGTGTACAATATCATCAACACGCGCCAGCAGAGCGGACGACCTGTTATCATCAGCACGAACCTTTCGTTCAAGGATCTGGAAAAGCGTTATTCGCGGCGTATCACTTCCCGTATATTCGGCGGGTATACGACCTTGACGTTCTGCGGATCTGACATCAGACAAATATTAAAATAATAAAGGGTACTTATGGATATCATTCAAGCATTAACCAAAGAATTCGGTCTGCAAAAATGGCAGGTCGAGAATACCGTGAAACTGATCGACGAAGGCAACACGATCCCGTTTATTGCGCGTTACCGCAAAGAAGCGCACGGCACGCTGGACGATCAGGTGCTGCGCCGGTTGTCAGAGCGTCTGGAGTATCTGCGCAATCTGGAAAAGCGCAGGGAAGAGGTGTTTGAGTCGATTACGGCGCAGGAAAAAATGACGCCGGAGATTGAGGCTGCGCTGCAGAAGGCGGCGACGCTCGCGGAGATTGAGGACGTTTACCGTCCGTTCCGCCCGAAACGGCGTACCCGCGCTTCAGTGGCACGTGAAAAAGGCTTGGAGCCGCTCGCGTCAAAGATTATGGCGCAGGAAAGAAACTGCGACGATCCGCTTGTGCTTGCCGCAGCGTATGTTGATCCGAAAAAAGGCGTCGAATCTGCCGCCGATGCGCTGCACGGCGCGATGGACATTATTGCCGAGGACATCTCGGACAATGCCGATATTCGCCGCAGGCTGCGCAATTTGTTCACTCTTGTCGGCGTGGTCTGCGTACAGGCTGTCGATCCGGAAAAAGACAGCGTCTACCGAATATACTATGATTACACGGAGCCGGTCAGCCGCATCGCGGGCCATCGCGTTCTGGCGATTGACCGCGGTGAAAAGGAAGGCTATCTCAAAGTCAGTGTGACGCTGGATGCTGTGAAAGCGTCCAATGTAATCACGTCCGTGACCATTACGGACAATGACTCTCCCTGCAACGCGGTTGTGCGCGAAGCCGGATCGGATGCATACGACCGTCTCATCCGGCCGTCCGTCGAACGCGAGACGCGCAATATGCTCACGGAGAAGGCGGATGAATCCGCAATTCGCGTGTTTGCGTCCAATCTGCACGAGCTGCTTCTGCAGCCGCCCGTCAAGGGGAAAACAGCGATCGGTCTTGATCCCGGCTACAGAACCGGCTGTAAGGTCGCCGTAGTGGACCCGACGGGCAAAGTGCTCGATACAAACGTTCTGTATGTGACGCATTCCGACCGGCAGCGCGAAAGCGCCAAGGTGACGCTGAAAAAGCTCATTCAGACGTACCACGCGGAAATTATCGCAATCGGCAACGGTACCGCGTCCAAGGAGACGGAGATCTTTACTGCAGAAGTTCTGCGTGAAATGCCCGGGTGCGGTGCGGCGTATATGGTTGTCAGCGAAGCGGGCGCCTCGGTTTACTCGGCGTCCAAACTCGCGGCGGAAGAGTTTCCACAGTATGACGTGTCGCTGCGCAGCGCCGTTTCGATTGCCAGACGTTTGCAGGATCCGCTGGCGGAGCTTGTCAAAATCGATCCGAAGGCGATCGGCGTCGGACAGTACCAGCATGATATGCCGCAAAAAGAACTGGCTGCCGCGCTGGACGGCGTGGTCGAGGACTGCGTCAACAGCGTCGGCGTCGATCTGAATACCGCATCGGCGCCGCTGCTCTCGCGTGTGGCGGGTATCAATGCAGCCGTAGCCAAAAACATAGTCGCATACCGCGAAGAAAACGGCGCGTTTACCGGCAGGACACAGCTTAAAAAAGTGCCCAAGCTCGGCGATAAAGCGTTTACACAGTGTGCGGGCTTCCTGCGCATTCCCGAAAGTCGCAATCTGCTGGACAATACCGGCGTGCATCCGGAGAGTTATACGCTCACCAAGTTGCTGCTGGACACGTGCGGATTGAGCGTGCAGGATATCAAATCCGGAAAAGCGGATTTGCTGACGGCCAGAGTCGAGCAGGCGGGCGGCATTGAAAAGATTGCCGAAACACTCTCGGCCGGCGTGCCGACATTGACCGATATTGTCAGGGAACTGCAGCGTCCCGGACGCGATCCGCGCGACGAACTGCCGCCGCCTCTGCTGCGCACGGACGTGATGGATATCTCGGATCTGCGCAGCGGTATGGAACTGCAAGGCACCGTGCGCAATGTCATTGACTTCGGCGCATTTGTCGATATCGGCGTGCACCAGGACGGACTTGTGCATATCTCGCAGATTTCCGACAAACGTGTACGCCATCCGTCCGACGTGCTCAAGGTCGGTCAGGTCGTGACTGTGTGGGTGCAATCGGTCGACGTGGAACGCAAGCGCATCTCTTTGACGATGCGCCGCCCGGAATAAAGGAGATGCTTATGCTGAAAACGCGCTGGTTCGATCAGGTGGACAGAGATTGTCCGCTGCCGGAGTACCCGCGGCCGCAGCTGCGGCGCGGCGACTGGCTGTGTCTGAACGGTCGGTGGGACTATGCGATCACCGGCAAAACATGGACTGTTCCGCAGTCGTTCGACGGTGAAATCATTGTACCCTTTGCGCCGGAATGTGCGCTCAGCGGCCTGGAGCGCAAGCTCCTGCCGAACGAACGGCTTTGGTATCGGCGTGTGTTTACGCTGCCGGATTCGTTTTCCGGCAAACGATGCATCCTCCATTTCGGTGCTGTGGACTGGAAATGCACGGTGTATGTTAACGGAAAGAAAGCGGCGGAGCATACGGGCGGCTACTGCCCGTTTTCGGCCGATGTGACGGATCTGCTCTCGGAGGGCGAAAACAGTCTTGTCGTACGTGTGTTTGATCCGACGGACGCAGGATGGCAAAACCGAGGCAAACAGTCGCTGCACTCTCACGGATTCTGGTACACAGGCACTTCCGGTATCTGGCAGACTGTGTGGATGGAGCCGGTGTGCGATACATATATCCGCAGTCTGCGCATGACGCCGGATATCGACAACGGGGTGCTGTGTCTTGATGTGCGTATGCAGAGCAGTGCAGATGTTATTGCACGTGTGTCATGCGCAGATTCAGTGATTTATGAAGGCGAAATTCCTTCGGAAAAAGCGTTGATTCCGATACCGGATGCGCACCTTTGGTCGCCGGAAGATCCTTTTCTCTACGACCTGCATCTGGAACTGCGTCGAGACGGCGAGACCGTCGACTGTGTGGACAGTTATTTTGCCATGCGCAAGTGCTCGCTCGGCAAAGTCGACGGCATCACGCGTCTGTTCCTGAATAACCAACCGTATTTTCAAAGAGGTCTGCTCGATCAGGGCTACTTTCCGGACGGCGGTCTGACGCCGCCGACGGATGAGGCGATGATCTACGACATCGAGACGATGAAGTCGCTCGGCTTTAATATGCTGCGCAAGCATATCAAGGTCGATCTCGCGCGCTGGTACTATCACTGCGACCGTATCGGTATGCTCGTCTGGCAGGATATGGTCAGCGGCGGTAAATGGATCGGAGATTTTTATGCGGGCGTTGTGCCGAATATCATCGGCGCTTTTCCGCGCATCAACCGCATCACCGTCAAGGACAACAACTATGCGCGTTTTTCCCGCGCATTGCCGGAATCCCGTGCGGCATACGAGACGGAGCTGCGGGAGATGATCGAGACGCTGCACAACTACCCGTGCATTTACTGCTGGGTTCCGTTCAACGAGGCGTGGGGGCAGTTCGACGCTGTTCGGATTTCTGGGCTTGTCCGTTCGATCGATCCGAGCAGAATTATCGACCATGCCAGCGGCTGGTACGACCAAGGAGCAGGCGACGTGATGAGCATGCACAAGTATGTTCTGCCGATCCCCAAAATCAAGCCGGATCACCGCGCGTTCGTTATCAGTGAATTCGGCGGCTACAGCTGCGTTCTCGACGGACACGTCTGGAATCGCGGAAAGAGCTTCGGCTATTTGATGTACCGCACAAAGGAAACACTTACGCGCGCATACCGCAGACTCATTGAAAAGCAGATCATGCCGCTGATTCCGAAGTATCTGAGCGGCTTTGTATACACACAAGTATCCGATGTGGAATTTGAGGTCAACGGTATCCTGACGTATGACCGCGAGGTCATCAAGCTCGATGCACAGACCTTGAAGTCCCTCAATGATAAAATGCAATACAGAAAGGAGTCGGAATATGGCAGTATTTCATCCCTTTAAGGCGATTCGTCCTATTCCGGAGCATGCCGCGGACGTTGCGGCATTGCCGTATGATGTAATGAGCAGCGCGGAGGCGCGCGAGATGGCGCAGGGGAATCCCTACTCTTTCCTGCACGTCGACAAGGCGGAGATTGATCTCGACGAGAGCGTTGATCTTTATGCGGACGAAGTCTATGCAAAGGCAAAGGAAAACCTTGAGAAACTCGAAACCGATGGCATTTGCAAACAGGACCCTACCGCGTGTTTCTACATATACCGCCAGACCATGAATGGGCGCAGCCAGACCGGCGTCGTCGGTTGTGCGAGCATCGACGATTACATCAACAATGAAATCAAGAAGCATGAATTGACACGCGCAGACAAGGAGGCCGACCGTATCCGTCATGTGGATACGTGCAACGCGAACACCGGACCCATCTTCCTGTGCTACCGCAGCAATGAGAGACTCAACGAGATCATCTCCGCGTGGAAGCAGTCGCACACACCGGTCTATGATTTCATCAGCACCGGCAACGTGGGTAACACGGTATGGGTTGTCGACGATGCCGCGGTGATCGCGGAAATGTCCGCGCTGTTTGAAAAATCCGGCAGTTTTTATATCGCAGACGGACATCACCGCTGCGCGTCGGCTGTCAACGTCGGCAAGAAACGCCGCGAGGCAAAGCCGGATTATGACGGTACCGAGGAGTTCAATTTCTTCCTGGCCGTGCTGTTCCCGCAGCAAGATCTGGAAATCATGGACTATAACCGCGTGATTGCGGATCTCAACGGCTATACCGAGGCGCAGTTTATGGAAAAACTCGGCGAAGTATTCGAGATCGAAGACGCGCCCGCGTCTCCCTACAAACCGGAGCAGAAGCATTCGTTCGGCATGCTTCTGGGCGATAAATGGTACAAGCTCGTTACAAAGCCGGCGTACATCGACGAATCCGATCCCGTCAAGCAGTTGGACGTTTCCATCCTGCAGGACTATGTGATCGCGCCGATCCTCGGCATCGACGATCCGCGCCGTGACAAGCGCATCGACTTTATCGGCGGTATCCGCGGTCTCGGCGAGCTGGAAAAGCGCGTGCACAGCGATATGTGCCTTGCGTTCTCCATGTACCCGACCACGATGGACGATCTGTTCGACATCGCGGATTCCGGTGCGATCATGCCGCCGAAATCCACATGGTTTGAGCCGAAGCTGCTGTCCGGCCTGTTTATCCATCGCTTATCGTAATGCCTTTGTAGAAGTGGCGCAGGATCTGCTTATGATCCGCGCCGCTTCTTGCCATTGCGTCCGCGCCATATTGACTCATGCCGACCAGGTGGCCATACCCCTTGGTCACGATTCTGAATCCGGAATCTGTGCGCGTGATGCTGAATACGGGACTGCGCAGTGAAAATGCTTTTCGGAACGCAGAGCCGGTGACGTCTGTGCCGCCGACGCGAATGGTCAGCACATAACCCGAATCTGTCGTTTGGATATCACCGATCCAGTCATTGGCGGATTCGGGCAGTTCGATCTGCAGTCCGGACTCCGCCGCCTGCCGGAATTCCTCGTCCGTGTAGACGACGGACCTTTCACAGTCCGGCGAGAGCACGTCCGCATCGCAGGCAACGCTTTGCAGATAGGGCAGGGATTGCCCGAACGCGGTCAGCGCGCTCTCCGTCTGTCCGGGGCTGATGGCAAAAAACGCGGCACAGATCGGTTCCCCCTCATACAGCATAATCTCCGATCCGGCGGCCTGTACGGCTGCACGGATCTTTTTTTCGTTCGCTTCAAAGGTGTCGCCCCATTTGTTTTTTCGTTCTTCTTTTGTCAGATACCCCTGGTGCTTTTGCGGCTCGCTGCTCAGATCCGCCCCATGCAGATCGGCTGAGGGAGACTGCGCTTCCTGATTTTTTCGATACAGCGCATAGGTGTGGCACGCTGCGGCCTGTGCCATGAGCGCCTGCGGATGATAGCTCGCCGGCATTTCTGCGGCAATTGCGCCGACCAGGTACTCATCCATATCCATAGTGACGGCTTTTTCACTGTCTGTCAGAAAAACCGTGACGGTGTCCGGGTATTCCTGTACAGCCTTCGGCGCATCGTCAGACGGCTTTTGCGGTTCGATCAGAACGACTGCGGGAATCAGCAGCATAAAAAAAGCGGCCAGTGTACACAGCATGACGTAAAATCTCATTTTTTTCACTCCGTTTTATTAGTTTGTGCGTTTGTGCTCTTGACTTTTACCATATATATTGTATATAATGACTATATGTATTTTTATGCTTATTGGCATTAGGTGGTGTATCATGTCCAGTATTATCTCTTGTATTTCCGCCGACGCGCTGACGACGCTTTGCGAGGAATTGACCAAGCACAACCGTATCAGCTCCGACGATTTTTCACGCTATGAAGTCAAGCGCGGCCTGCGCAATGCAGACGGCACAGGTGTGATGGCGGGACTTACCCATATCTGTTCGGTAGACGGCTACTATATCAGCGACGGTGAGCGCGTTCCGCGTGAGGGTCAGCTTCGCTACCGAGGCATTGATATCAAGGATATTGTTCAGAATTGTGTGCTTGAGGATCGCTTCGGCTTTGAGGAAACGGCATGGCTTTTGATGTTTGGCAATCTGCCGACGCAGAAGCAGCTCGATTTCTTCTGTTCGCTTTTGGCGGATGCGCGTGAGCTGCCGGAGGATTTCATCGAGGATATGATTATGAAATCTCCGTCGCCGAACGTGATGAACAAGCTCTCCCGGTCGGTTCTGTCGCTGTATTCCTACGACCCCGATCCGGAAAACACCTCGATCGAAAATGTCCTGCGCCAGTCGATCCAGCTTTTGGCGCAGATGCCGACCATTATGTCCTATGCCTATCAGGTCAAGCGCCGGCACTATTATCACAAGAGCATGTACATTCATCCCGTCAAGCCCGGATTCACGACGGCGCAGACTGTTCTGCGCACGATCCGGTCACACAAGGAGTTTACGGACGAAGAAGCGAAGCTGCTGGATCTTTGCCTGATCCTGCACGCAGAGCATGGCGGCGGCAACAACTCCGCGTTTGCAACGCGAGTGCTCACGTCCAGCCTGACCGATACATACGCGGCCATTGCGGCGGGTATCGGCGCATTGAAGGGACCGCGTCACGGCGGCGCAAACCTCAAAGTGTGCGAAATGCTCGACTTCATCCGCCGCGACGTCGAGGACGTGACGAGTGAGGATCAGGTGGCGGACTATTTGTGCCGGATCATTGACCGCAAGGCTGGCGACGGAACGGGTCTGATCTACGGTATGGGACATGCTGTTTATACTCTATCCGATCCGCGTGCGGTGATCCTGAAAAAGAACGCCAAGGCCTTTGCGGAGAAATACGGCTATGCAGAAAAGTTCAATCTGATCGAAATGGTCGAGCGTCTCACGCCGGAGGTCTTCGAGCGGGTCAAGGGCTCCAAGAAAAAGATATGCGCAAATGTGGACTTGTATTCCGGTCTGATTTACGAAATGCTCAATATCCCGGAGGATCTGTTCACGCCGCTGTTCTGTGTGGCCCGCATGGCCGGATGGTCTGCACACCGTATGGAGGAGCTGATGACCGGCGGACGCATCATCCGTCCCGCGTATAAGAGCGTGTCGCTTCCGCGTCAGTATTATCCCATCCGCGAACGCGTGGAGGGCTATATCAATCCCGAATATATTCCCCAGGATGAACGCAACTGATTCTATTGCAGAAAGGTGACGATTGTTTTGAGTAAGATGAAAAAAGTAAACCCCTTCATGTTCTTCGTCGTGTTTATTGCTTCTGTGGTTCTTGCGCTTCCGTTCCGTGTCTATCAGTTGATGGTCAACGTTGAAGCAGGCACAGGTTTCTGGAAAGATCACGGCCATTTCTCTGTGCCGGTGCTGTATGTGATTCTCGCTCTGGCTACGGTGATTCCGATTCTGCTCTCGCTGATCTATAAGAACGGCTTGGGGCAGATTGATTCTGTCGGTGAAAAGAAGCCTGTCGGCGGCGTTATCTCTGTTTTGTTTGCTGCCGGACTTGTGGTGAATGCGATTGTGCGCTACAGAGATTTTTCGGATCTGTATTTTTCATATACGTCCGGTGCGGCAGTCGATCAGCCTATGATGACCTATCTCTCCAAATCAGGTGCGATTGCGATGGGACTGGAGGCCTTCTTTGCAGTTGTCAGCGCGATTTTCTTCCTGCTGCTGGGCATTGCTTTCATTACGGGAAAGGATCCGTCCGAATATAAACTGCTGGCTATCATGCCGGTTTTCTGGTCGATTTTCCGCATCATGCACCGCTTTATGCGAAAAATCAGTTTCCTGAATGTTTCTGACCTGTTCCTTGAGCTGGCCATGATTGTATTCCTGCTGATGTTCTTTATGGCGTTTGCGCAGGTCACGGCCAAGGTCAACGGCAAAGGACTTGAGTGGAAGCTGTTTGCCTACGGTCTTCCCGCAGCGCTGTTTTGTCTGCTCTGCTTCGTGCCGCGTATTGTTGTCGCGATTCTCGGTCATTCCGAACTGATCGCCTCCGATTCCACAATTGAGATTGTAGATGTGACTGCCGCGGCATTCGTTTTATATGTGCTGATTGATCGTTCCAAGGTTTTCCGGAAGCCGGACAAAAAGGATTTGTATTCGGAGTAATTGAGCATGTTTCTACAAAACATTGCGATCTCCGCCAGACAGGTGCTGATCCTGTATATTCTCGTCGCTGTCGGCGCGATTGCAGACAAGACAAAGCTGTTTACGGAAAAAACGGCGAAAGCATGTACCGATTTGCTTTTTTATGTGATCACGTTCTGCGTGATTGTGCAGTCGTTTTGTTCTATGGACAGCACGCCGGAGAACACAAAAAGCCTTCTGATTTCTGTCGGCTGCGGCCTGCTGATGCATTTGACTGCCGCAATGATTGCTTTTCCTTGCTTTCTCAAGGGCGACAAGGAACGCAACGCCGTGTTCAACTATGCGTCCGTTTTCGGCAACTGCGGCTATATGGCGCTGCCGCTGGCCAATGCCGTGCTGGGACGAGAGGGCGTTTTCTTCTGTTCGGCTGTCATTGTATCGTTTCAGATCAGCGCTTTCACCTACGGCGTCTATCTGATGTCCGGCGGCGAGAACGGCAAACGCAGTTTCGATTGGAAGAAGATCGTGCTCAATCCCGGCGTGATGGCTGTCATTGTCGGACTGCCTTTGTATTTTCTGCATGTGCAGCTTCCGTCCGTCGCGGCACAGCCGCTTGAATATCTCGCGAGCATGAATACGCCGCTGGCTATGCTGATATTCGGTACGTATCTTGCCAACACACAGTTTCGCACCATGTTCCGGCAGAAGAAAATTCTGCTGGTTGCCTTGATCAAACTGATTCTGCTGCCGCTCGTGATGCTTGGACTGTACATATTGTTCGGTATTCGCGGAACACTGCTTTCAGCATTGATTCTGTCTGCCAGCGCCCCGTCTGCCAACAATACCGTTTTGTTCTCTGCGAAGTTTGACAAGGACACCGGGCTTGCGGCACAGACAGTCAGCGCCGTGAGTCTGCTGTCGATTGTGACGATGCCGACCATGATCGCTTTGGCTATGACGGTGCCGGCTTAAGGAGCATAAATGAATCCACTACAAGCTGTTCTGAATCGTGTTTCTCCGCTGTGGGGTATATGTGATTTTGTGCCCTTTCGGGAGCATATACTGCCTTGTCGAGCGGCGTCGCGCATACCCGAAGCGGCGCAGAGCATTATTGTTGCGCTGTTTCCGTATTATCTTGGCGAGGATGCATACGCCGATTCCAATATTTCACGCTATGCTGTCGTTCCGGACTATAATGATCTGGCGCGCGATGTGCTGCGTGACGCAGCGCAGGCTTTGTCGGAATTGTTCCCGGGTGAGCAGTTTGTCGCATTTTGCGGCAGTTCTCCGCTGCCGGAAGTGTATGCGGCAGTGCGTGCGGGACTTGGAACACGCGGGCGCAACGGTTTGCTGCTGACGGAAGAATATGGCTCCTGGGTTTTTATCGGCGAGATCGTGACAACAATGCATCTGCCGCCTGCCGCAAAGGAGCTGACGCTCTGTGACGGATGTGACTTGTGTATACGCGCCTGTCCGACCGGCGCACTTTCACAGGACGGATTTCATGCGGATTTGTGTTTATCGGCCATAACACAGCAGAAGAAACCGCTGACGCCGCAGCAGGAAGAAATGATCCGGCAAACCGGATGCGCATGGGGCTGCGATATTTGTCAGAAGGCTTGTCCAAAGAATAATCATGCGCGCACCACAGAAATTGACTGGATTCTGCGCGGCGTAAAAATACGCGCCGAGCATGGTGATGATCTCGAGGGGAGAGCATACGGCTGGCGCGGTGCAAAAGTAATTGAACGAAACTTAACGATATTGGATCAAACGGGAGGTTCCCATGAAACTGGTGATAGCGATTGTCCACAATGACGACTGTCCGACAGTTCTGTCAGAAATTACGCGCGAAGGATTCAGCGCAACCAAGTTATCTACATCCGGCGGCTTTTTGCGCGCGGGAAATGCGACGCTGCTGATCGGCGTGGAGGACGAAAAACTGGAGTCTCTTCTCGAGATTATCAGCCGTTTCTGCCGCAAACGCAAGCAGATTGTGCAGACACAGCCGTCCTTTAATGCCGACTTCTTTGTTTCAATGCCTGTCGAGGTTAATGTCGGCGGCGCGACTGTATTTGTTCTGGATGTGGATCAGTTCCACAAGCTGTAATTATGGATGGCGCATATGTTCAGATCCTCTCGGATCTGCGCAGAGGGAAGCTCTCGCACGCTATTCTGATTGACGACGGCACGCCGCAGGCGCGTGAGGATACTGCGCGCAAGGCGGCGCAGGCTCTGGTTTGTACGGGTGAAGAGAAGCCGTGCGGCGTTTGTTCCCACTGCATCAAAGCAGCCGCAAACGCGCATGCGGATATTATGGTGTTTTCGGGCAACGGTTCGCCGGGCAGCTTTAAAGTCGATATCGTTCGCGAAATCCGCCGCAACGCATCGGTGATGCCCAACGAAGCGGCGGTCAAAGTGTTTATCCTGCTTTCCTGCGAGACGATGAATCCCGCGGCACAGAACGCGCTTCTCAAGATATTGGAGGAACCGCCGCAGCATGTGCGGTTTATTCTCACCTGCAATCTGGCAGGCAGCCTTCTTGACACGATCCGTTCGCGGGTAACCGTATATTCGCTGCACACCGAACAACCTGCGCAGCAGCAGGCACGTGAAAGAGCTGCCTTTGAGATTGCCGGAAGGATTCTGAACAGCCTTGCTCTTCGGGACGAAAAGGAAGTCATGCTCATTACGGCTGAATTCGAGAAAGACAGGGATTGGTTCTCCGACGTGTGTGTTGAGCTGTCGCATCTGGCGTTTCGGGTTTTGGTATATCAGATTACGGGAGAAGGCGAAGCGGATATTTATTCGTCGATCGCCGATCGGTTTTACGGCAATCAGCTTCAGCGCATTTCTATTATCTGCGATGAGATTTATCAGGCGATGCAGGGAAATATAAACGCGAACTTATTACTTTCATTGTTTTGCGCGCGTTTATTTGCCGAGCTTGATTAAACAGAAAGGATACAACCATTATGGCTACGATAATCGGTGTTCGATTTAAAGAAGTGGGCAAAGTGTACTACTTTGATCCCAAAGATCTGGTCTTTTGCGAAGGCGATTCTGTGATTGTCGAAACGGCGCGCGGTTTGGAGTGCGGCGAAGTTGCGATCGCAAACAAGGAAGTGCCCGATGAGGAGATCACGCATCCGCTCAAAGCGGTGATCCGCAAGGCGACTGACGCAGACCTGCGTACACTGGAGGAAAATAAGCGACGCGAAGTCAAAGCGTTCAATATTTGCCTGGAAAAAATCGAGAAACACAAGCTGGAAATGAAGCTGGTCGACGTTGAGTATACATTCGACGGCGGTAAAATACTGTTTTACTTTACAGCAGACGGACGTGTGGATTTCCGCGAGCTTGTAAAAGATCTCGCTTCTGTGTTCCACACGCGCATCGAGCTTCGCCAGATCGGCGTGCGCGATGAGGCAAAGATGCTCGGGGGACTAGGCATGTGCGGCAGACCGTTTTGCTGCAACAGCTTTATGGGAGAATTTCAGCCGGTGTCCATCAAAATGGCCAAGGAGCAGGGTTTGTCGCTCAACCCCGTCAAAATCAGCGGTACATGCGGCAGATTGATGTGCTGTCTCAAGCATGAGCAGGATGCATATGAGCATCTGCTGCGTGTCACACCCAAGGTCGGCGCCATTGTCGACACCGATGAGGGCAGGGGAACCGTGATCGAAAACAACCTTCTGACCGGTATGCTTAAGATTCGGCTGGATTCGAGACCGGAGGCGCTGCCGAAGGTCTGTCACAGGAAAAAGGTCAAGGTTGTTCGTGACGGTCATATCCGGGTCGATCGGTCCGAACTGGAAGCGCTCAAGGGGATCGAATAATTTTCAAAAAAGTATTGCATTTTTTTAAGAGTGTGATACAATATATGTGAGAATAATAAAAGGAGGAAGACGCAGATGGCATATATTATCTCTGATGAATGCATCTCCTGCGGCGCTTGCGCAGCAGAATGCCCCGTAGAGGCCATTTCCGAAGGCGACGGCAAGTACGTGATCGATCCCGATAAGTGCATCGATTGCGGCACCTGCGCAGACACTTGCCCGGTTGGCGCTCCCGCAGCAGAATAATTGGTTGCAAAAACATACCCGCCCAAATCTCTTCGGAGGTTCGGGCGGGTTTGTTTTTTGATTGCATTTATTGCGTGACGGCGTAGAGTGATTTCATCAGGGAACTGTTGCGCGTTGCCGAAATGTTATTGACAAACAGCACAGTGTCCACACCATGTTCTTTGGAAAACGCAACGATGCTGCCGTGCCAATAGCGGTAGTCGATGACGTGTACTTCGCCGAATTCGGCCGCTATGAAGGGCGCAAGCGCATTGCCGAACGATTCCTTAACGAGAATACATTTCTTATCCTGCGGTGCGTCCGGATTTTTGATGATCGTGTACGGGTGATCGCCGCCGATGAACGCACTGTATTTGGAAGAGGCATACCAATCCGTTACGTCGCCGATGACCGACCAGTTGACCGTATTGCCGTTTTTCTCTGTATAGACAAGCGTTGTTTCCGCATTCGGTTCGTATGCGTACACGGTATCCGGATGATTCACGAGATTGGCATTCTTGTGCGACTCCGCAACAAAAGATCCTTTGAATCCCTCAAAGACGTGTTCCTTGAATGTACTGAGCGCTTTGGGCTGCACCTGCATAGAGCGGCAGAACTGTGCGTATGCATAGAACGCGCCGCGGGCTGTCCAGTGATGGTCGGTGCGGAAATAGATATACTCCGTGCGATGATTTCGCAGAATATTGTATACGTTGACCGAGTGCACCTGCGGCGTCATGCGGGAAAAGATATACCGGATTGCCTCTGCCTGACTGGAACTGTTGCATTTGACACGTTCGTTGTCGGGCATGGTGATGTCGATGCTGGTCGGCACAATCAGGTCATATACCTGCGCAACGCCGTCCAGGGACGAAGCTGCCTGATTGATAATGCCGGCGTACGTGTCCGCGACTTTTTGACTGAAATTATAAACTTCGTATGCAGCGTCGTCCACAACGATCAAGGTGCCCAGATCCTGTACCACGGCGTTATCTGCGTTGATCGCTTCACCCAGCGTCTCGTCGATTTCTTCTAAGTTGGTGATCGGCTCCATGACGGGTGTGTGTTCTTCCTGCGGGATTTCGTCTGCCTTCTGATCTGTCAGGCCGTATAAACGGTTTCCGTATCCGTACAGGGATTTGATTTTGCCGTTGACCGTAACCATCGCTTCGCGGAAGGGGAACGTATCGGAAAACCACATGTTGATCCCGTCAAAGAAACTGCCGGAATACAATGCCTTCCAGGTGAGCGTTGGGAAGGGTGTGAGATCGCGCTTTTCGGATTCCGAGCGCACAGGACGCAGCGGGATAAGCCACGAGATCACGAATCCGATGACAAGCAAGAGCATAAACGAACGAATCTGTGCGCGGCGAATGGCACGGTTTGTGCGCTTGCGCAGGGGTTTCGGGATCTTTTTCTTTTTCTTTTTCATCTGCAAGATCCTCCGTTAAAACTGGAAATACAGGAAGGGGTTGTATGCATTGCCGACCAGAGAGAGAATCGACAGCAGCGTCAGTACGATCGGCGCAGCGATCCATACGACCTTTTTGACCTGCAGCATGCGGCGGCTGTATTTCGCTTTTTCTTCCAGCCACAGGCGAAGATTGTGTACCAGCGGCGTTACGGCAATCAGCGCGGCAATCAGGAAGAACAAATTGTTTTTCAGAACCGTGGTTGCTTCATACCCTGCAAATCCGCTGTGGTTCAGACCGAACAAACCTTTCAGCACGACGCCGACATATTGCATCCGTGTGAAGCGGAACAATACCCAGCCGAAGAAAACGACCAGCATCGTGTAGGCGTGACGTAAAATGAGCGGCGTTCGCTGCAGAAGATCACGCAAATATGTCTTTTCAAGCACAAGAAAAATGAAGTAGTATAAGCCCCAGAGGATAAAATTCCAGCTTGCGCCATGCCAGAATCCGGTTAAGAGCCAGACAATTAAAAGGTTGATGATTGTCCGACGCGCACCCTTGCGGTTGCCGCCGAGCGGGATGTAGACATAGTCGCGGAAAAAGGTGCTCAGGGAGATATGCCAGCATCGCCAGAATTCCGTGATGGATTTTGCCGTATACGGGTAATTGAAATTCTCCTTGTAATGGAATCCCTCCATCAGTCCCAGACCGATCGCCATGTCTGAATAGGCGGAGAAGTCCAGATAGATTTGCAGCATAAAGAACAGCATGCCTGTCCAAACAAGCAATATGGGTCGCGAGGCGAGAATTTGCAGATTATCCGTCAGTTTGGCTGGATCGGCGAGCGTGCTGTCGGGCAGCAGGATCATATCCACTACAGCGCCGCAGCTGTTGGCCAGCAGCGCTTTTTTCGCGAGGCCGACGCAAAACCTCTGAACGCCTTTGCCCATAGTTGTATAGTTCTTTTTACGGTGGAGGATTTCATGCTGGATGTCGCTGTAGCGTACAATGGGGCCTGCAATGCACTGGTGAAAAAGACTTGCGTACAGAAGCAGCTCATGGAACCTGAGTGAGCATTTTGTCTGTCCGCGATACACGTCGATCACATAGGTCAGAAGCTGGAATGTATAAAATGAAATGCCGATTGGAAGGGGGATATGCGGTATTTCTTTGGGCACCCCGAACACTGCTTGCAGGTTTTCGGCAAAGAATCCCGTATACTTGAAGATGCTCAGAAGACCGAGACTGACGACAATGGATGCAATCATTGCAACTTTTGCCGCGCGTTTGCCCCGGTATGCTGCAATCACAAGCCCGAGAAGCCAATCCGCAAAAGCCATGCCGATGAGTATAAAAACATAAAGCGGCTCGCCCCATGCATAGAAGAACAGGGAAAAACACAGCAGAGCGGCGTTGCGCTTCGGTGTTTCCTTTACAAACGCGCATGTGACAAGCTGCAGAGGCAGAAAAACAAGCAGGAAAAACAGATCAGAAAAAACCACGTTCAGAAACTCCTAAAAATGTATGTCATACTAATTATAACCATTGGTGCGTTATTGTCAATCAAAAATGAAAAAATAAGACAGAAAATAAGGACTGTTCTACCGAGAGCAATCGGAGAAACAGTCCTTTGTGGATTTAAACTGTATGCGGTTTATTCTGCGGAAACCTCGCGGATATAGGATTTGAAGAATGCCACACCGTCATACAAGCAGTCCAGTGGAATACGCTCGTTTGTAGCGTGTGTGCACAGCAGCAGGGCCGGAGAGGCGACAAACGGAGAGAATCTGTAAATATTCTCGCAGATCGGCTCATAGAAGCAGGCGTCTGTGCCGCCCATGACAAGGAACGGAACCACGATGCGTTTCGGATTGTAGCGCATGCAGAGAGTCTCGATGATCTTAAACGATCTGGAATCCGTCGGGGAGAAGCGGGACGCTTCCTTCGTGCGCAGTACCTTGATGTCGATCTTCTTGTTGCGGACAACGCGCTTGATATGATTGACAACGTCGTTCGTGGTCGTACCCGGCATCATGCGGAAGTTGACCGTGATCGTCGGGGTCTGCGGCAGTACGTTCGATGCGGGGCTGCCTTTGGCCATTGTCACGGCTGTTGTTGTTCGGATCAGGCTTGCGGCAGGCGGGATCTGCTTGAATACCTCTTTGAGAACGGGGATCAGTGCGGGCAGGTTGCATGTCACCAGGCGTGCGGGATACGTTGCGTTCCGGCCGATGCGGTAAAACAGTTCCGCAAGGAAAGGCTCAATGCGCGACGGGAACTGGTGCGCTTCGATATCGCGGATGACCGCTGCCATCTGTCCCATGCCCGTATGCTTTGGCGGCTGAGACGAATGGCCGCCCTTGCACTCGAGGGAAATCTCCATATCGCAGTAGCCTTTTTCGGCAATGCCGATACCGGCAAGCTGCTTTTCGAGGATGCCTTTGACATTGATCGGCAGGATTGCGCCGCCTTCATCGAGCACAGCGTCCAGATGAATCCCTCTGTCGCGCAGCGTCTCCATCATTTCTTTGGCGCCGCCGCATTCGGAGGCCACCACTTCTTCGTCCTGTCCGAAAAGAAGATAGACGTCGCGCTCCGGCTCAAATCCTTCTTCCAGCAGTGTTTCGACCGCTTCGAGCACGCCGATCAGATGGTTCTTCATGTCCATCGCGCCGCGTCCCCAGATGAACTCGCCGTCGTTGACGCCGTCGAAAGCGGGATGCGTCCAGTCTTCCTCGGTGCCGGGCGTTACGGGAACGACGTCCTGATGACCGAGCAGCGCAATCGGATCGAGGTCGGGCTTTTTGCCTTTCCAGCGATACATCAGGTTGGCGCGTCCGATGGTTTCTTTTTCGAGCTTCTCCGCGATCAGCGGGAAAGCCTCGTCCAGATAGGCGTGAAAACGCTCGAATACAGTCCAGTCGGTCTTTTCGGGATCGGAATTGGAAATCGTCGGGAACCGGATTGCCTGCGTGAGATGATCCGCATAGCGATCCAGATTGACGGCTTCTTCCGGTTTTGTGCCGTAGTCTTGTTTCTTGGGAGTATACAGTGCTGCGTGAACCGCATTGGCGACGGCTAACGCGCCTGCGGAAGCGCCCAAAATGATCTTTGTACTCTTTTTCATGTATAGTCCTCCACTCATCAGATGGTATCATTATAAAGGATTATGCGAAAATTTTCAATGTATTTACAGAATAATTATAGATCAAAAAGACTGATTTGTGTAGTCCGCGGCAAGGATGAGAGAGCACCTGCTTCTTCGAGCGCCGTAATCACGCTCTTGGAGACGTTTGCGCGTGTCTGCAGGTCTTCCATGGAAATATACTTTCCTTTGCCGTCCTCGCGCGCTGCCTGCAGCGCCTGTGCCGCAACGCCGCCCGCGCCGCTGAGCGCGGAGAAGGGGAGGCGGATTTTGCCGTCTTCGATCCGATAGACCGTGGCGTCGGATTTATAGATATCAACGGGCAGAAACTGTACGCCGCGCGCCATCGCTTCATTGATGACCTGCAGGGATGTGTACGTGCCCTCTTCCTTCGCGGTCGCGTCTTTTCCTTTGTCTTTGATTTCCAGCATGCGGCGCTTGACCGCCTGTCGTCCGGCCATGATCGCTTTGGTGTCCAGATCTTCGCCGCGTACCGTCATGTAGGTTGAGTAAAACTCGATCGGCTTATACACCTTGTACCATGCCAGACGCATTGCCGCAATGACGTAAGCGGCCGCGTGCGCCTTGGGGAACATGTATTTGATCTTCATGCATGAGTCGATGTACCAGTCCTCGACGCCGGCGTCCTTCATGGCTTGGATATGTTCCGGCGTGAGCAGTTTTTTGGCCTTGCCCTTACGCACGATCTCCATGATTTTGAACGCGGTAAGATTCGCAACGCCCTTCTGAATCAGATAGGTCATGATGCTGTCGCGCGTACCGATCACTTGCTCGATTGTGCAGGTTCCGCTTTTGATCAGATCCTGCGCATTGCCCAGCCATACGTCCGTGCCGTGCGACAGACCGGAAATCTGCAAAAGGTCGGAGAACTTTTTCGGCTTTGCATCCATGAACATCTGCCGGACAAACGGCGTGCCCATTTCGGGAATGGCCAGCGTGCCGGTTTCGCACTCGATGTCCTCGGACGTCACGCCAAGGGGCGCCGGACTCTCAAAGAGCTTGTACAAAACCGGATCGCAAACGTCGACGTCCATGACGGAAATGCCCGTGGCGTCCTCCAGATACTTGTAAATTGTCGGCACATCGTGGCCGAGGTTGTCGAGCTTGAGAATGGTATCGTGCAGCGCATGGAAGTCGAAGTGCGTTGTACGTGTGCCTTTGCCCGCGTCGTCAGCGGGATGCTGGATGGGCGTAAAGTCCTCGGCGACTTTATTGCCGGGGACGACGACCATGCCGCCGGGATGCTGTCCGGTGGTGCGCTTGACGCCCATGCAGCCGAATTTCAGTCGCTCCACTTCGGCGTCCGGCAGTTCCATGCCGCGGTTTTCCAGGTATTTGCGCACAAAGCCGTACGCTGTTTTTTCCGCGAGCGTACCGATAGTACCGGCCTTGAACACGTTGGAAGAGCCGAACAGCTCCTCGGTATACTTGTGCGCGCGCGACTGGTACTCGCCGGAGAAGTTCAGGTCGATATCGGGCGATTTGTCGCCGTCGAAGCCGAGGAACGTTTCAAACGGAATGTTGTGTCCGTCGCGGAACATCGCCGCACCGCACTCCGGGCAGTCCTTGACCGGCAGGTCAAAACCGGACTGATAAGAGCCGTCAAAGATGAATTCGCTGTGTTTGCAGCCCGGACAGACGTAATGCGGGTACAGAGGGTTGACCTCGGAAATACCTGCCGCAAACGCCACAAAGGACGAACCGACCGAACCTCTGGAACCGACGTAGTAGCCGTGATCCTCGGAGTTTTTGACGAGCTTCTGCGCAATGATATACAGTACGGCGAATCCGTTCTTGATGATCGAGCGAAGCTCTTTTTCGAGCCGCTGCGTGACGTAATCGGGCGGATTGTCGCCGTAGACGCGATGCACTTTTTCCCAGCACAAACGTGTCAGTTCTTCGTCCGAACCGTCGATGTGCGGCGGGAATGATCCTTTGGGAATCGGCTCGAACACCTCGACGAGGTCTGCAATCTTATTGGTGTTTTCCACGACGACCTGATAGGCGGTTTCGGGGCCGAGATAGGCGAATTCTCCGAGCATTTCCTCCGTCGTGCGCAGGTAAAGCGGAGCCTGCCTGTCCGCATCGGCAAATCCCTGACCGTCCATGAGTATGGCGCGGAAGATGTCGTCTTCGGGATTCATGAAGTGCACGTCGCAGGTCGCGACCGTCATTTTGCCGAGTTCATCGCCCAGGCTGATGATGCGGCGATTGATGTTTTCGATGTCCTCGATTGTGGAGATATTCGGGTACTTTTCCGACTCGATCAGAAAGCGGTTGTTTCCGGTCGGCTGGATTTCAAGATAGTCGTAAAACCGTGCGATGTCCAGCAGTTCTTCACGCGGTTTTTCGTCGATAATCGCGCGGTATACTTGTCCGGCTTCGCAGGCGCTGCCCAGAATCAGACCTTCTCTGTGCTGAATCAGACGGCTTTTCGGAATGCGCGGCACCTTGCGAAAATACTCAAGGTTGGACATTGTAATGAGCTGATAGAGATTCTTCAGCCCGACAAGATTCTTTGCAAGAATAATGATGTGGTAGGACGGAAGCGTTTTGACGTCTCCGCCGACCAGGGAATCGTTGATTTGTGCGATAGAATGAATGTCTAACTTTTGCTGCGCATCCTCGAGAAGATGCAGGAAAATACCCGCCAGCGCACGCGCATCGTCCGAAGCGCGGTGATGGTTGAACTTGGGCAGTTTGAGATGCTCAACCACCGTGTCCAGCCTGTAATTCTTCAGCCCTTTGTACATGGCGCGGCAGAAGGGTACGGTGTCCAGAGATGTATATTTGTATGGTATGTCGCATCGTTTGCAGGCTTCCATCAGGAAGCCGGTGTCAAACGGTGCGTTATGCGCGACAAGTGGCGCGTCGCCGCAAAACGCAAAGAATGCGCGGATTGCCGCATCTTCCGCCGGTGCGTCGGCAACCATATCGTCGGTGATGCCTGTGAGCTTGACAATATTGGCAGGAATGGGAATCAGAGGGTTGACGAACGTGTTGAACGTATCCGTGATTTCTCCGTTCACGATCCGCACAGCGCCGATTTCCGTCAATCGGTCGCGCGTTTTGCTAAGTCCGGTGGTCTCTACGTCGAACACGATGAATTCTCCGCCGAAGTCTGTTTTTGCGTTTCCGCGCACGACGGGTATTTTGTCATCGACGAGGTAGCCTTCCATACCGTAAATAATCTTGACGCCTGTGGCGCGCGCGGTATTCATTGCTTCGGGGAATGCCTGAACCACACCGTGATCGGTGATGGCAATGGCCTTGTGTCCCCATTTGGCGGCGCGTTTAATCAGTTTCTCCGCACTTGTCATGCCGTCCATGGCGGACATATTGGTATGCATGTGCAGTTCAACGCGCTTGACGGGTGCGTCATCTGTCTTTTCGACTTTATCCACAAGCGTGATCGCTTTTGCGTTGATGACGGATTTGTGCAGAAAGTCGTCTTCGCGCACAAGACCGCGCATCAGAATTGTCGCGCCGTTCTTGAGATCCTTCAGCAATTCCTCGCAGTTTTCTTTCAGCTCAAAGATCTTGACGGAATAGGAGCTTGTGTAGTCGGTGATGTTGAATGTGATAATCAGCCGATCGCCTTTCTTGGTTTCCTTGGACTCCAGACCGAAAACGTCGCCCCAGATCACGACAGTATCGGACAGGGGAGAGATGCTCTTGATGGTTTGCGGCTTGGCGCGAATCTGGCTTTGCCCGTAGATGGCCTTTGCGTTTTTCAGAGAGATCGGCAGGTCGGCATATTCCAGCACCTCTTTTTCCGGCGCGACAGGCTCCGGTTCCGGCGCTGCCACACGAAGCTCGCGAATGCCCTCCTGAATGCGGAGATATTCCTCGCTTTTCGTATTGAGCTGCTGCTTTTCTTCAAATACAACGTCACGCCGAATGCCGAACCGCGCAAAGATCAGATCGGAAAACACAAGATGCGCGGCGGATTTTTCCAGAACGTCCTTGCCGCCGTGCTGCAGCGCAACGGTGATCGCGGCGCCGTCGTCTGTGAAAACAGCTTCGTTGAGAAATCCGTTTACGGTCGGCACCATCTGCGACAGCTCCGGCAAGATATACTGCAGCGTGACGGTGTTGTACGTCTCCGGCGGAAAACTGTAGGCAAAAGCAAAATCATGCAGACGGAATATCTTTCGGCAAAGCGCATTGAACCCGGCGATCTCTGCAAAAGAGAACGCTTTCGGGAATTTTGCCTGAATGCGCATAGAGCGGGTATTGCTGTCTGCGGAAATGTCAAGAAGCTCGCCGCCCCGAAAGGCAGCGAGCGCTTGTGTATTCTGTATGTAATCTGTAAAGAACGAAGTAAAATCGGTTGGTTTCATATCAATCAGAAATGGGATTATTTCGTCGCTTCGTCCGTTGCAACTGTTTCTTTCTTATGGCGATGGATCACAAAGCGGTTGAGCGGATACGTCCAGACCGTGGCCAACGCCGCAACGATCGGTTTGCCGATTGCGTCGCCGAGCGCTTTCAATCCCTTGGACGCCATGAACATCTGGAACTGTGTGCCGAGCCATGCGGTCATGCCGATGGTGAAGATGACCATGATGATGTAAAGAATGGTGCTCAATACCACGTTGGAGTCTGCTTTGAAGGTGGTCTTTCTGTTGAGAATAAATGCAATGATGTAGCCGATCGTTGTGGAAATCACGTATGCATAGAAGTAACCCATACCGTCTGCAAGACCGGTGAAGCTGACAAAGCGGAAGAAAGCGTTATCGGGCATAGGAGCCGTCAATGTGTTTTTGAATACGACGTACTGCAGCAGATAAAAGACGCCAAGCTCGACAAGTGTCGATGAGAAACCGACGATAGAGAACTTGATGAATTTCCAAAGCTCTGCGTATTTTTCGGTGAATTTCACTTTTTCGGTACCTTGTGCGTTGTTAGACATACTGTATTCATCCTTTCAAAAAATTATAAGCGTTTAATGACGATTACCGCAGCGACCAGTGCGGCCGCGTCGATCAGCAGCTTGAAATACCAGCTGATCGGCAGGAACGAGGAGCCGATGATTACGGCAAGGCAGGCGAGCAGCTTCGTGCCGGCGATAACACCCGCGTCGATGGACGTCGGGATTTTATCATAAAAGCTTTTCTGGAAGGGTTTGATGACTTTTTCGCCGAAAAGCTGACGGTACGTGACGACATACGTGTTGTAGTGACGAATGTCTTTTTCGTCCAGCTCGATAATGCGGCATCCGCGCTCGACGCCGTTTCCGTATTCATTGAAGCCGCAGGATGGACCGAACCCCATATCGATGCCCTGATACGTGCCGACAAAGTTGTTTTGGTGATCGTGGCCGAAGTACATGGCGAAAACATCGCCCTTTTCAGTCATCGCCTCAAATTCGCCGGTGTTGACATCCGGGATAGACGCCGGCTCATAAAGCTTGACGTCGCCGTGCGCAAATTCATCCTTCAGCTTGAAAAACTGACCCTTGTGTATACGGTAGGCTTTGACGGCGTCCGGATGCTTTTTGTCCACTTCATCGAAGAGATTGTAGATCTCATGCACCGGGATGTGCTGGAATACCATAGAGGGGATGTACCGACCCCACTTTTCGCGCAGCTTTTCGCGTATACCGCGGTACCATTCGATCTTTTCGGTCGGCAGAGCTTCGTATCCGCCTTCTTTCGCGTTGGTACCGGTATCGATCAGATACAGATTCACGGCCGGTTCATCGCTGCGGCTGCTGTAGATCGGCAAGCTGAATGTGCCCGCTTCCAGCCGCGAATCGTCCTCGGGAACGATGCAGTGATCGAACGCCTCGTACATTTTGATCTGTTCCTCGGCGGAATAGCCGACCTGGGGGTCATGGTTGCCGAAGGTAACGGCAAAGGGAATGCCTCTGCGGTCGATCGGTTCGGTATAGTTGTCGATGGCCTGCTCGACCTTTTTGCGCTTGTCGCCGTGCAGATAGGAAAGACCGTAACCCTTGATCTGATCTCCGGTGATCACAACAAGATCAGGCTTTTCTTTGTCCAGAATGCCTTCGATCAAACGCGTTGTATCCGGTGTTTTTTTGCAGATTCCGTGCACATCCGTGAGTTGGAGAATCTTGAACTTCCCGTCCGGACGGAACTGCAGTCTTATATTGCCCATTTCGCTGACCTCAGTTTTCAATGATTTGCTGCATAAAATCAGCAGTTAATATTATATAAAAAAACGTGCGCATCGTCAAGTGGTTAAACTATAAATATTTCGCAGACTTTTTTGAGCAAAACGTAGAAAATGCCGCGGGCAGCAACTAACTGTCCGCGGCAGAAAACGATGTTTATTTTTTGAGCAGTTCGGAGATGCCGGTTGCAAGGCCTGCAACACCCTGCAGATCGCTGGGAATGATGATCTTGGTCGCCTGACCATCGGCAGCTTTTGCAAATGCTTCAAGGCTTCTGAGTGTGATAAATCCATCGCCGGGGGCTGCTTCGTTAATCATGGCGATGGCCTGTGCATTGGCCTTCTGAACCTGCAGGATGGCTTCCGCTTCGCCTTCCGCTTCGCGGATCTTCGCTTCCTTGACGGCCTCTGCGTGCAGAATTGCCGCTTCCTTTTCGGCCTGCGCGGCAAGGATCTGGCTTTCTTTCTGACCTTCCGCGACAAGGATCTTACTCGCCTTTTCACCCTCGGCGCGCAGAATCGCTTCACGACGCTGACGCTCGGCTTTCATCTGCTTTTCCATTGCATCCTGGATTTCGTGCGGCGGGATGATGTTTTTGAGCTCCACGCGGTTGACCTTGATGCCCCAGGGATCGGTCGCTTCGTCGAGGATAACGCGGATTTTGGCGTTGATTGTGTCGCGTGATGTGAGCGTGTGGTCGAGCTCAAGTTCACCGATGATGTTACGCAGCGTAGTTGCGGATAGGTTTTCGATTGCGGAGATCGGGTTTTCCACACCGTACGTGTACAGCTTCGGGTCGGTGATCTGGAAGAAGACGACCGTGTCGATCTGCATCGTCACGTTGTCCTTGGTAATCACGGGCTGGGGCGGGAAATCCACGACCTGCTCCTTCAGGGAGACGTTTTTGGAAATACGCTCAATGAACGGGATCTTGATGTGCAGACCGGTCTGCCACGTCTCCTTGTACGTGCCCAGACGCTCCACCACGTAAGCGCGGGATTGCGGGACGATTTTGATGTTCACCACGACCAGAAGCAGAACCACAAGTACGATACCGATGAGAATGAATGGCATAATTATTCCTCCTTTTGATTCAATGCGGTTACAATGACTTTGACGCCTTCGATCCGGTCAACATGTACGCGTGTGCCGGATACAATCGGGATGCCGTCGGCGGAACGAGCCGACCAGACAGCGCCGTTGACCATAACAGTGCCGCAGGCCTTCGTGTTGTCGATTTCTTCCTGCACGATGCCGATCTGATTGAGCACCCGATCGGCATTGGTTGCGACTTTGTCTGTTTTGGTCAGCTTTTTGGCGAGCGGGCGGGTGAGAGCAAGCGACACAGCCGAGACCACGGCAAACAGTACAATCTGAAGCCACAGAGGACCGTGGAATGCGGATGTCAGCAGTGCTGCGAGCGCACCGAGCGCAAACCAGATTGTGACGAGCTGCGCAGTTGCCGCTTCAACAAGAATCAGCGCAAGCATCAACACCAGCCATAAAACAGTTGTATTCCAATCCGTCGAAACCACCTCCACAAAGGGTTGTCATTCTACAATACTCAGTCGAACGACTTTACTATATTTTATCACGCAAATCGTAATAATGCAATAATCAAAGTTTATTTGTAATAAAAAGTTAAGAATTTAAAAATTTTTTCAGAATAGACTAAACTTTTTTGAAAATATGTGTTATAATACAACATGAGTAAAAGGAGGAATTTGACCATGCCGCAAAATCCGAATTCCGAAAGCAGCGACGTGCGCATCTCTCAGCCGCGAACTGCCGCTGCGCAGCCGAAAAAAAAGAAGAAGAAAAAGAAGAAAAAGCACACGTTCCTGTCGATCGTGCTTGCGTTCTTCCTGATTTGTTTCCTGACCGCATGCGTTGTGGGCGGGTATGTGCTGACGAATGCCTTTATGGTGATCGGCGGCAAGCCTGTGATTAACCTTGAGGACGAGAAGACCAATCAGAATCAGACCTCCTTCATCTATGCATTCGACGAAAACAACAAGCCGTACGAATACACGCGACTGCACGGCGAGATCAACCGTATCTGGGTTGATTACGACGAGATTCCCAAGAATCTTGCCAATGCATTCATCGCGCTGGAAGACAAGCGGTTTTATCTGCACAAGGGTGTGGACTGGTATCGTCTGGGCGGCGTTATCTCTTCGCTCTCTTTTGATGAGGGCGCTTCATCCATTACACAGCAGCTCATCAAAAACGTCACCGATCACCGCGAGGTGACGATTGTTCGTAAGTACAACGAGATTCTCAGTGCTTTGAATCTCGAAAAGAATTATGATAAAAAAGAGATTCTGGAGGCATATTTAAACGTTGTGTATCTTGGCAGCGGCTGTTACGGCGTGAAAACGGCGGCTGAAACGTATTTCGGCAAGGATCTGAACGAACTGAATCTTTCCGAGTGTACGGTGCTCGCTTCCATTACAAAAGCGCCGTACTCCTTCAATCCGCTTTACAATCCCGAAAAGAACAAATCGCGTCAGAAGTATTGTCTGGCGCAAATGCTCGACCAGGGGATGATCACCCATGCCGAGTATAACGAAGCGCTGAAATATGATCTCATTTTGACAAACGACTCCCGGTACGTTGCAAGTGAAGAAAAAGTCAAGGAAGAAAAAGAGGAGCAGTACCAGAACTTCTATATCGACTTCGTGATCGATCAGGTTATTTCCGATCTGGTCTCGCAGCTCGGCTATACGCGCTCCGAGGCGACGAAGATGATCTATTACGGCGGGCTGCAGATTGACTGCGCCGTCGATCCGAAGATTCAGAATATTCTTGAGGATGTCTATTCCAGAAGATCGGCTTTTCCGAATCCGAACGAGACCGACACGAAAGAACATCCGGCCGTACAGTCATCCATGACTATCATGGACTATAAAGGACGTGTTGTGGCCATTGTCGGCCAGGCCGGCAAGAAGGACGGCGCGCGTTGTCTCAACCGCGCGGCCGATTCACCGCGTCAGCCCGGCTCGAGCATCAAGCCCCTGTCCGTTTACAGTCCTGCGATTGAAAAGAATGCGATCACCTGGTCGACTTACGTCAAGAATCAGGCGATTGCACAGAACGGCAAGCTGTGGCCGAAGAACGTGGACGGCAGCACAAGCGGTTCATCCCGCACGGTACAGTATGCGCTGGAGGTGTCGTTGAACACGGTGCCTGCGCGTATCGTATATGACGGCATTCTGCCCGGCGGCGTATCGACCTGCCTGGACTATATGACCAACCATTTCCATCTGAAGCACGTCGACATGGTCAACGATGCGTCGCTTCCGCCTGTGTGTGTCGGCGCGATGACATACGGCGCAACCACATTGGAGATGGCTGCGGCTTACGCGACGTTCGGCAACGGCGGTATGTACTATAAGCCCTACTGCTATTACGAAGTGCGCGACAGTGCGGGGCAGGTGATCCTCTCTAACCGCGACGCGCAGGGCGAGCAGGCGCTTTCGCCCGATACGGCGGATGTGATGTGCGAGCTGCTGCAGACCGTGCCGATTTCGAGTTACGGCAGCGGCTACACGGTTCAGAATTTCCACGTGATGTGTAAAACCGGTACGACGGACGAGGATATGAACCGTTGGTTCTGTGCCGGCACGCCGTACTATGTCTGCGCGATCTGGTACGGATATGACCTTGCGAAAAACATGCATACCAGCGTCAATCCCTGCGGACGTATCTTCCTGGATGTATTCAGCAAAATTCACCGCAATCTCGATTCGAGTATGACCTTCCCCAAGAGCGGCGCGACCATCAAAAAAGCATATTGTTCACGTACGGGACTGCTGGCGGGCAGAAATTGCGGTGTGGGCGGATACGGATGGTATAAGACGGCAGATCTGCCGAAGCAGTGCACAAGCTGCACGGCTGTCTCGCATGTTGAGCAAGCCATCAACGAGGGCGCCAGTCAGGTGGCGGAAATCGTTGAGGAGTGGGCCAATCAGCCGATCTGGAACAATTTGTTCGGGTAATGCAATATGGTCATAGTATCTGTTGATTTAGGGGACAGCCGTACGGGGATTGCCGTCTGCGATAAGCTGGAGATGCTTGCGTCTCCGGTGACGGTGATTCACGAACGGTATATCCCCCGTGTGATTGACGAAGTCAGCCGGATTGTTCGGGAAACGGCCGCAGAACTGATCGTTGTCGGTTATCCGAAAAATATGAACGGTACTGTCGGCGAGCGTGCGGAAAAATGCGCGGCATTTGCCGCAGACCTGAGCGAGGCATGCGGCGTCAAAACCGTTCTTTGGGACGAGCGGCTGACGACCGTATCGGCGCATTATGCGCTCAATGAAACGAAAACCTACGGCAAAAAGAGAAAAAACGTCATTGACAGTGTAGCCGCTGTGATGATATTGCAATCCTATCTGGATCATCGGAAGCACCATGATGAATAAGCTGTATCGGGAAAGCTTCATCCTGCATCCCGCGCTGCAGTGGTTGATCGCTGCGGCGGTTGCAATCGCATATTATCTGTGTTGTCTGCCTTCTTTTCGTCTGATCGGTCATTTCACCGTACAGATTCTGCTGTCGATACTGTTTTCACTGATTTGTACGGCCGGTTTCTTTGTGCTTCTGCCGCGCAGTTTGACCGTGATCGGCAAGGGGTTGTCTTTGTTTTTGCTCGGAATATTAGCAAAAACTATGTTCGATCAGATTGTTTTGCAGATACAGGCGGGCAGATTATCCTGGTGGCAGTATACGTTTTTCTATGACAAACCGATGATAGTTTCCTTTGTCTGGGCTGTCGGCTATGTGTCGCTGATGCTGCTGCGTCTGAGCCTGCCGATGAAAAACAGCCCGCCGCATTTTATGTCCGACTACACGCGCTTCTTTCGGGACAGCACCGGCGTGTTTCTTTTCTTTTATGTCTGCGTGCTGATTTATTGCTTTATTCTGCAGCGCGAGCCCGGCGGGGAAGCAGGCGTGAATCTGGTTCCGTTTGCGATGATTGCAGAATACTTTCAGGTGTCGTCTGCATCGTATGAGAACCGATTCTATTTTCTGGGCAATTTGCTGTGCTTCTTTCCGTTCGGTTTTTTCTTACGCGTGTTCCGTGTAAAGACGGACATGGTTCGTATTATTCTCATTCCATTGGTGTGCTCTGTTGTGATCGAGGCGGCACAGCTGCTGCTGAATATGGGACATTTTGACATTGACGACATTCTGATGAATGCCTTTGGGTTTTACTTCGGCTACTTTCTGTCGTATCTTTTAGACCTTGCCCGGACAAAGATTTCAGCGGGGGAGGAGCAGACGATTTTCGCTCTCGCGGAGCATAACTGATCTTTTGTGCGCATACCATTCCCACGGAGGGATGTGTATGCGCAAACAAAAGTTGTGGGTAGTCAGTGCGGCATTTGTGCTGCTTTTTCTCGGCAGTATGCTCTGGACAGCGTTTGAAAACGCGAAGACGCTGCAGACGTCCGCAACGGATCGCGGCCTGCGTACTGTTGTGATTGACGCCGGGCACGGCGGATTCGACGGGGGAACGGTCGCAGAAGACGGCACGCTCGAAAAAGAAATCAATCTATCCATTGCCAAACGGCTGCAGGCGCTGCTGCAGTGTGCAGGTATTCAAACTGTAATGACACGGGAAACGGATGATTCGATCCACGATCCGGGATGCACAACCGTGCGAAAGCAAAAAATCTCCGACATTCATCACAGGCTGCAGATCATGGAAGAGACGCCGGATTCCGTGTTTGTCAGCATTCATCAGAATCATTTTACGCAGTCCGTGTATCATGGCACGCAGGTGTTTTATTCCGGCAATGACGCACGCAGCCGCTCTTTGGCCGAGGCGATCCAGCTTGCCGTCGTGACAGCAACACAGCCGGATAACAAACGGCAGGTCAAGCAGAGTGGAACAGAGATATACCTATTATATCATGCAATGCGTCCGGCTGTGATGGTGGAATGCGGTTTTTTATCCAATCCGCAGGAAGCGTCTCTTCTCAAAACGCCGCAGTATCAGACAAAGATTGCATTATCCATTCTTCAGGGGATTCTGGATTACCGAGAGAAAGCAGAGGAAGTTTAATCCATGGCCGGAAAAATGAAATCCGTTTATATCTGTTCGGAATGCGGATATGAAACGCAGAAATGGTATGGATGTTGTCCCGGATGCGGACAATGGAACACCTTCACGGAGGAAGTGCGTCAGACACAATCCGCGACAAAAGCATCCGCACCGTCCAGGGTGAGTACACGCGCCGCACGACCGGAACGGCTGCGAGAGATTACGACGGTCGGCGAGCACCGGTATCTGACCGGTCTTGGCGAATTGGACCGCGTTCTGGGCGGCGGACTGGTCAAAGGTTCGCTGGTGCTCATCAGCGGCGATCCCGGTATCGGCAAGTCGACCATACTTCTGCAGATCTGTCAGAAGCTCGGCGATACGCTGGAAATTCTCTATGTTTCCGGCGAGGAATCCGCGCACCAGATCAAACTGCGCGCCGACCGGCTCGGCGTCGATACCGAACGTTTGTCCGTTTTGTGTGAGACCGACGTGCAGACGATCACGGAAACAATGCGCGCCGACAATCCGGGACTTGTGATTATTGATTCCATTCAGACCATGGCCATCGAAGAATTGACGTCTTCGCCCGGCAGCATCACGCAGGTGCGCGAGTCGACGAACGTGCTCATGCGCGCCGCAAAGAGTTTGAATATACCGCTGTTTCTTGTCGGGCATGTCAACAAAGACGGCAATATAGCCGGTCCGAAAGTGCTTGAACATATCGTGGATGCCGTATTGTATTTTGAAGGCGAGCGGAATTATTCCTATCGTATTTTGCGTGCGGTCAAAAACAGATACGGTTCCACCAACGAGCTGGGCGTCTTTGAGATGACGGACAAGGGCTTGCAGGAAGTGGAGAATCCGTCCATGATGCTGATTGCAGGACGACCGAAAAACACGTCCGGTACATGCGTCGCATGTCTGATGGAGGGTTCTCGGCCGCTTTTGGCAGAGGTGCAGGGTCTTGTAACGCAGACCGGATTCGGCAATCCGCGACGCATGACGACCGGATTTGATTATAACCGATTGTCCATGCTGCTTGCGGTTCTCGAAAAACGCGCAGGCTATTTCTTCGGCAATATGGACGCCTATGTCAATGTGGTCGGGGGATTGCGGCTGGATGAGCCGGCGTCGGATTTGTCCGTAGCGCTTGCGCTTGTGTCCAGCTTAAAGGACGTGCCGGTGCGCGATGACGTATTAGCGTTCGGTGAAATCGGTCTTGCCGGCGAGATTCGGTCGGTCAATGCATGCGCACAGAGAGTCCGTGAAGCGGCGCGTCTCGGCTTTTCCAGATGTGTGATTCCGAAGCACAATCTGAAAAATATTACGACGGAACTGCGCGATCAGATTGAAGTGATCGGTGTGCGCACAATTCGCGAAGCGTTTGAAAGTGTCTGTATTTGAACAATATCAACGTTTTTGAAGGTTTTGTCCGTAGAAGAGGGTATCCGAAAAAACAGCACCAACTGCGCAAAATAAATGTTTTACGCAGTTGAGGGGATGGGTTATAGAGTCAATTTACAGATATATGGATTTAGGACACAGCTTATGAATGACGCTGCATTTTTTGATTTACCGCCATTGATTCAGGAATACCTGGATTACCTGACATCCACAAAGAATAAATCCGATCTGACGATCCGCGGTTATGCGCTGGATCTGCAGATCTTTTTTCGCTTCCTCAAGATTCGCCGCGGCATTGTTCCTTCGTCGACTGATTTTGATTCGATTCCTATTCAGGACGTCGATCTGGATCTGATGGCTTCCGTTCGTCTGGACGACGCTTATGCATTCCTCGCATACTGTCACCGTGTGCGCGGCAACGACGCTGCGGCTCGCGCGCGCAAAGCCGTTGCGATCAAACGGTTCTATCGTTATTTGTCTTTAGACGAAAAATACATGAAGAAAAACCCGCTGCAGGAACTCGAATCTCCGAAGATCAAACGTTCGCTTCCGAAATACCTGACGCTTGAACAGAGTCTTGATTTGCTGCAATGTGTTGATGGGAATAACAGGGAACGCGATTACTGCATTCTCGCATTATTTTTGAATTGCGGCTTGCGTGTTTCTGAATTGGTGTCGCTCAATCTGTCGGATATCCGTCGTGACGATACGCTCCGTGTGGTCGGCAAGGGCAACAAGGAGCGCACGATTTATCTGAATCCGACTTGTAAATCCACCATTCATCGGTACTTGCAGGTGCGTCCGGCCGACGGTGTGCTGGATCGCAATGCGCTGTTTATCAGCCGGAACAACCGGCGAATCAGTGTGCGTGCCGTACAGAATGTCGTGCAGAAGTTTTTAAAAAAAGCCGGCCTGGACGACCAAGGCTTCTCCGCGCATAAGCTGCGGCATACTGCCGCCACATTGATGTATCAATACGGCGACGTGGACGTGCTGCTGCTCAAGGAAATCCTCGGTCACGAGAACCTGTCCACGACGGAAATTTATACGCATATCGTCGACTCGCAGATTCGTGACGCAATGCGCAAGAATCCGCTTGCCGACCTCTCCCCTTCCGATTCTCAGGATAATTGAAAATAACGCATAAACAGCGCAAACAAGGCGGATTCCAGCAGCGCGGATGCGACGCTGATACAGACCGATTTCAGGAACTGCACGTTATACGAACGAAAGTTCGTCTCCTGTGCGGTTTCTTTTTGTATCAGCGTATTCAGGATTGTCCGGCTCATCTGCACGCCGCAGGAAGCGGCCAGAATCAGCGCCGCAATAAACAGAATCCTGCCAGGATAAAAGAGCAGGGCGCAGTAGCCGATGCCTTTGAGCATATACTTTTTATAGAGATAAGCGCCGATGAGTCCGATGCCGCCGCCGTATGCTAAGGCAATGCAGCATATGCCAGGCGCACCGACGGCACACAGGCCGACACAGTACACGGCGAGCAGAAGCAGCAGCTCGCGAAACAGGGCGTTGCAGAAATTAAAGCCGATCCCCTGCCCCGCCTTGACTTCCAGATAGTTTTGAAATAACATCTGAAGGCGCTGCGGCAGATTGCCGCTGCAGGTGCGGATCGCGACTGCGCCGATCAATATGCCGCTTATGAACAGAACAAACAGCAAAATCTCATTTCGGTGTTCTGTTTTGTTTCCTCTCGGATTGTAGTATCCCTGGATTCTGCCCGTCCTTTTTTGAATCACTTTAAACATTTTCATCCGTCCTTTCAGCGCATTGTATGCTTTGAGAGGGCGGTATATGACAAGCCGCCGACGGAGATTACTCTTCATCGGCGGCTCAATGCTTTATGTTGGATTATAAAACGGTTGCGGCAAACTTGCCCAGACGCTTGATGCCTTCCTCAAGCTTTTCGTCGGACGGCGTGGAGAAATTGATGCGGAAGCAGTGGCTGGCGTCTTTTTCGTCGCACAGGAATGCGCTGCCGGGCACGATGGCCACCTTGTATTCCTGTACGGCGCGTTTGCAGAAATCCGCCATATCCACAGAATCCGGCAGCGTGCACCAGATGAACAGGCCGCCTTCGGTCGGATGGTATGTGATCCCCAGCGGGACAACATATTGATCCAGCAGATCCATCGCAAACTGTGCCTTGCGCCGATAAAGCGCACGGAGATTCGCCAGGTTTTCATCAAAATCGTAGCGTGTCAGGAATTCGTAGCAGATCATCTGCGCTAAAATGTTGGTGTGCACGTCTTCGCCCTGTTTTCCGACGACCATCTTTTTCAGGATCGGTTCCGGGGCAACGCAGTATCCGACGCGAAGACCGGGTGCGATAACCTTGGAAAAACTGCCGGAATAGATGACGATGCCGTCTTCGTCAAAGGACTTGATGCTCGGCAGATTCTCGCCTTTATATCGCAGATCGCCGTATGGGTTGTCCTCCACGATCAGCACGCCGTACTGCTTTGCCAGCGCATAGAGCTTTTTACGTTTTTCAAGCGACAGGGTGATGCCGGTCGGATTCTGGAAATTGGGAATGGTATAGATGAAACGCGCGTTCGGCGTCGATTCCAGAGCATCTTCGAGCGCTTCCATATTCATACCGTCTGGATCGACAGGTACGCCCTTGAGCTTTGCGCCGAGGCTGCGGAAGCAGTTGAGCGAGCCGATAAAGCTCGGATCCTCACAGATTACATAATCTCCCTCGTTGCAAAGCACTTTTGCGGCAAGCTCCATAATTTGCTGTGCGCCGGAAGTGATCAGAACGTCGTCAAACGCGCGGCCGATATTGTGACGCGATTCCATGTACTCCGTAAGGTAAGCGCGCAGTTTCGGATATCCTTCCGTCACGCTGTACTGCAGCGCCTCAATCGGACGTGTCGCAAAAATATCGGCAACGATTTCACCGATCTGTTTCGTTGCAAAAGCGTCGGGAGCCGGATTGCCGGCAGAGAGAGAAACCACCTGTGGGTCGGCTGCATACTTGAAAATCTCACGGATCGCGCTGGGCTTCAAAGTGCTGATCCGGTCGGAAAAGCGATATTCCATAATTAATCAATCCTCCTTGGGTTCTATCGCACGGATGCGGAATACTTTAACGCCGTGCGCAGGTATTCTGACAGAAAGCGTATTGTCGGTTTCGTAATCCGAATCTTCCCACAGCTCAGTACAGCGGTACATTCCGGCGTCGGGGAGACCGGAGAAACGGTTTGCGGCGATTTCGCGCACATCGAAGCTGCGGCAAACGACGTCCGAAGATTTGTTGAAGATACATACGGCAGCCTCTCCGCCGGACAACGGCTTTACAAGCGTGTCCACAACGCCGCTTGTTTTGACGCGCCGGCACTGTATGCCGAGCGCATCCTGGTCGATCGCAATCAGCGCGCGATTCGTTACGATCTGATAGGTCGGATCGTCTGTGTTCGGCGTGCCGTCTTCTTTGACGAACGCGCGCACATCGTTGCCGAGGATCAGGGGCGATGCCATCATGCACCACAGCGTAAAGTGGCTGCGGTTCTCCTCCGCGGTCAAAGATCCGTTGCCGACTTCGAGCATGTCCGGGTCGTTCCAGTGGCCGATCTTAGCGTATTTTGCAAGACGGACGTTGAATTCGTAGATCGCCAGCACAGACGCCCAGAACGGCTTGATATCCGGTGTAGTGCGCCAGAGATTGCCTGCAAAGCGTCCCCATCTCCACGGGAAATTCAGACCCCATTCACACACGGAATAGCAGATTTTCTTTTCCGGCAGACCGGTCTTTTCGGCATATTCGCGTGTGGCACGCTGAAGCTGCTTGCCCATTTCGCGGTACTGGATGGCGGAACTGAGTTGTCTGGATGCAACGGGGTTGCTGAAGGAGATTGTGTTAATACCCGCTTTCAGACGGATCGTGATCTGGTGACGGCCGTTGGTGGTTAGCGTCATCGTGGGCGGAACGGTGATCTTGTACAGATCCTGTCCGTTCACAAGGATTTCCGCATATTTATAGGCATTGCTCTTTTTGCGCATGCAGATTGTCAGCGTGTATTCGCTGTCCAAATCAACGCTGCACGTAAAGACTGCCTTGCCGAGCGCACCGGACAGACCGTCGATGTATCTGCCGGTTTCCAGAGATTCGTCCGTAACGATCTTTGCGTTGCCGCTCAGCACAGCCTGTTCGGCGGTCCATGCGGTCTCGACGCCGTTGGCATCGCGCAGCAGAATTTGCTCGATTGCAGGGCAGCGGAACGGAATCGGTTTGTTGTGGCAGAAATCATACTTGAAGTATTCAATGCCCCATTCGGCAAACGTGTCGGCATCGATCGATTCATTGCCGAGACTTGCGGGCATATCCTCACAGGTGTACGTGCCGTTCGAGGAATAGATGCCGACCTTCAGACCCAGCGCGTTGAGCTTCCTGCACAGCGCGGCAATACCGGAAGGAAAAGTGGACAGGTCACCCTGCAGCTTTCCGTCCTTGTCACGGGCGGAGGACTGCCAGCAATCGTCCAGATTCAGATACTGATATCCCGCATCCAGCAGACCGCTGTCCTTCATGGCATGTCCGATTTCAAGCATCAGATCCTCGTTAATCTTGTTGCGAAACAGGTTCCAGCTTGACCAGCCCATCGGCGGCGTCAGCGCAAGACCGTTGTCCATTTCGTCCCATTCGGGAATCGGAAACTTGATGGTTTGCAGCGCCAGCTTGCCGACAGAAGGCACGTCCAGCGCCTTGAACCGGCGCGCAGCGGCTTTGGCGGCTTTTGCGGTGGTGGAACCGATCGCTTGAATCTTTTTGTTCATAATATCCCCCATTTCAATGATTGCAGTTATAATTCATCCTGTCGGTGAAATCCCTGGCCGAACACTTCGCCGGCCTCCGTGATAATCGTAAATGCTTTTTCATCGACAGTCTTGAGCACCTTGTAGATTTTGGCTACGTCGTTTCGGCGGATTGCGACGACCAGCATGTTCTTTTCCTCGCCGGTATACGCCCCGGTGGCCGGAACGATGGACACGCCGCGGCCGACGTTGCGTATGATCGCATCCGAGAGTTCATGCGGCTTTTCCGTAATAATCAGCAGCAGCTTGCCGCGGCCGAGACCGTATACAATGTAGTCCAGAACACGTCCGCTCAGAATGATGACGACAACGGCATACATCGCGCTTTCCACGCTGCGGAAGGTCAGTGCGCCGATCAGAACAACGACGGCGTTTGAAATTGCGATGCCGGTACCGAGACTGACCTGCGGAAAGAATTTCTGCACAATCTTTCCGGCAATGTCTGTCCCGCCGCTCGTTGCGCCGCGCGTCATGATGAGTCCGAGACCGATGCCGGTTAAAGCACCGCAAAACATTGCGGATAGCAGCGGATTGCCGGTATAGACGGGGTAAAACAGCGTCGTTACGTCAAGCGCAGCGGACAGGATTACGACGACCCAAACGGTTCTTGCGACAAACTTTTTGCCTAAAATGAACCATGCCATGATAAACAGCGGAATGTTGATGATGAAGTTCGCTGTGCCGACGGGAATGTGCAGAAGGTAATTTGCAACGATGGCAAGGCCGGTTGCGCCGCTTTGCGCAATGCTGTTCGGCACGGCAAAGATGTTGATTCCGGCAGCATAAAACATACTCCCGACGATAAAAAAGACAGAATCGGTTAAGAATCGCAGTACGGATTCTTTCTTGATTTTACTGCTCATCGTTGGTTGCATTCTCCTTTTTATCCCGGTCAAAGATACGGCAGACCTCTGCAAACAGCGCGGACAGGCGCTGTGCATCTTCGCATAAATACAGATATCCGAACAGCGCTTCCAATCCGGTTGCCATGTGGTAATCCCGTTCGGAAGCATTTTTGGGCAGATGGTTGCTGTGCGCGTTGCGCCCGCGCCGCAAAACAGCACGTTCTTCCTCTGTAAGAAAGTCGCTCTCGAGCAGTTCTTTGGCAGCGGAAGCCTGCGCAGCGGCACACACACGCTCGACGGACAGGCGATGCAGCTTGTTTGCCGGTCGGTTTGCCTCGCATACGAGCATCTGCCGAACAAATAAGTCGAATACCGTGTCGCCCAAAAAAGCAAGCGTCAGGGGACTGAGCATCTTCGGATCGACCTTATTCTCAGTCGATAAACTCAAACTCAAGGTCATAGATCGAAACCGTATCTCCTTCCTGAATGCCTTTTTCGCGAAGTGCATTTAAAATGCCGCTCGTTTCCAGTACACGTTGGAAATATTGTAGCGACTCATAATCGTCGAGGTCGGTTCGCTGCAATATCCTGAGAAGCCATTCTGCCTCCACGAAATAGACGTGATCCTCGACGCGGATCGTAAAGCCGGTATTCTTTTTCTTTTCAAAGATTTCTTTGGGGATTTCCTCGCGTTCATAGCGCACGATCGGCGGCAGCGTTTTGAGCATGGATGCGACAGCGTTGATCACGTCCTGTGTGCCTTCCCGGATCGGTGCGCACATGGTATAGAACGGCAATCCCTGTTCGGTGATGTACGAGCGCAGACGTGCCGTCTGTTCATCCGAAGCGAGGTCAATCTTATTGGCGACAACGATCTGCGGACGTTTGGACAGTTCCGGATTGAAACGCGCCAGTTCCGCATTGATGGTTTTGAAATCCTCGATCGGGTCGCGTCCTTCGCTTCCGGCGGCGTCGAGAATATGCACGAGCATCCGGCAGCGTTCCACATGGCGCAGGAAGTCGTGGCCAAGTCCGATTCCTTCGCTCGCCCCCTCGATCAATCCGGGGATGTCTGCAATGACGAATGAGTCGCCCTCGCCCATGGATACGACGCCGAGTACCGGAATGATGGTTGTAAAATGATAGTCCGCAATAATCGGTTTCGCCTCGCTGACAACGGAAATAAAGGTGGATTTGCCCACGTTCGGATATCCGAGCAGACCGACGTCGGCAAGGAGCTTGAGTTCAAGCTGCACTTCCCATTCTTCGCCCGGCGTGCCGCTCTTGGCAAAACGCGGCGTTTGCCGTGTCGGCGTCGCAAAATGCTTGTTGCCCCAGCCGCCGCGTCCGCCTTTTGCCGCGATGAAAGAGTCGTCAGTCGATAAGTCGGCCATGATAACGCCGCTCTCGCATTCGCGGATGATCGTGCCGCGCGGCACGCGGATGATCAGATCCTCGCCGCGTTTGCCGCTGCGATGACCGGATTCGCCCTTGCTTCCGTTGGCTGCCTTATATTTTCTTTTATAACGGAAATCGGCCAACGTCGACAAATTGTCGTCGACCTGAAAGACGATGTTGCCGCCTCTGCCGCCGTCTCCGCCGTCCGGACCGCCGGAGGCGACATACTTTTCACGGTGAAAAGCCACCGCACCGTCGCCGCCGTCACCGGCTTTGATCCTGATTTTTGCAATATCAACAAACAAAGCATAGTCCTCCATAGGATAAATTAGAATTATTTATATTATACTATACTTTATAATTGAATTGCAAGATATAGCAGGAAAAAACTTGTGCGCTATAGAACTGGTTTGCTGTTGATTTGCGTCAACATGGCATTCACCGTTTGTCGGTAATACGGCAGAATATATGCGATTGGCAGGACTGTAATACAACATAGAAAATGCGGGATAAAAGACAGCTTCAAAAGCAGCAGTTTCCCGCAATGTCCGGTCATAAATTCCTGACTGTCTGCCGCTGCGTTTTTGATTGCCATTGTCGGGTTTTGCGCAAGAATGATGCCGCACAGTGCATACTTTTGCGTGATGATCGCGGCGCAGATCGTCCCGACTGCAACACATGCAGCGCCGATGGCATACAGCAGAAGAATGATTTTAAGCTCGCCAATCATGTGATTCCATCTCACAACAGCATATAGAATCATAGCGCCCGGGAAGACCAGCGCTATATACCAAATCGCTTTATACACCTGCAATACGGTATATAGTTTCATCGCATGAAAAGCCCTGCGCGGATTGAACCAGTACAGGATGTGCACAGGTTTCGGACTGCGTCCGCTGGCGGCGCGGAATTGCCATGTTGCCATTCCCTGGCGAAAAGCGCCGGTGAACAGTATGCTTATTAACAGCAACAGGCACTGAAGGAACACCGCTTTCATTCCCGGATAACTATCGTTGATCAGTAATCCGGTAGCTGCCGATAGTACAGATACAGCCGCCGTAATGATATCGAGCCGGAACGAACGAAGCGCCTTTCCTTTCAGGTGTGTTCTCGCTTGCAGCTTGTATTTGCGAATGGTCATATTATCCCTCCCGCTTTATTATTACTTGTATTTAAAGCGGTATTCCGAATAATACATTATTAAATAACTTAGACTGTTATTGTGTTTTCGTGATTTTTCACAAATGCCCGTTCGGATGTAAATGATGGTGAATTTTGTGAATAATATATTAATTTTATGTTTAGTATTTGTGTTTTCACACAAAAAAATCAAAAAATGATTCTTTTTTTCTGAATTTACTCTTGCATTATGTACCGAAATTGTGTAGAATAATTACATTAAGATTGGCAATTTGCATAATGATATTGTGATGTAAATGTAGAGGAGTTTTACTGATGTCAAACAGATTGTTTCAGAGTGTCATTCATCAGATGCGCGATGCGATGAATCGCAACGTCGGTGTGATCGACGAATCCGGAACGATTATTTCCTGCAGCGAGCTTGTTCGTATCGGCGAGATTCTTCAGGATCTGCCGGCGGATCTGTTTTCTGCGCAGAGTGCGCTGCAATCGGGTACAATGTCGTTTCGGTCTTTCGGCAGTCAGGTGCAGGCAGAGTATGCTGTTTTTGTAGAAGGAACAGATGAGGAGGCTGTGCGGTTTGCCGATCTGTGCTGCGTCTCTCTTGAGGCGATCCGGCAGCTCGGCGATGAGAAATATGACCGCGGCAACTTTATCAAGAACGTGATTCTCGATAACATACTCTCCGGTGATATTTATCTCAAAGCACGTGAACTGCGTTTCAACAACGAGGTCACGCGCGTTGTTCTGCTCATCCGCCTGACGGACAACAGCGACGTTTCTGTTTACGACGTTTTGCAAACCCTGTTCCCGGATAAAAACAAGGACTTTGTAATCAACATCAACGATACCGATATCGCGCTCGTCAAGGAAGTGCATCCGGGCGTTGAGGCAGGCGATCTTGAAAAACTCGCCCGCTCAATCTCCGATGCGCTCGGTTCCGAGTTCATGGCACAGCCGCTTGTCGGTATCGGGACGACCGTAAAGGATATCAAGGATCTGGCGCGCTCATTCAAGGAGGCGCAGGTCGCTTTAGAGGTCGGCAAAGTATTTGACACCGAAAAAGTGATTGTGAGCTATGACAATCTCGGCATTGCCAGACTGATCTATCAGCTCCCCACGACGCTGTGCGACATGTTCCTGCGCGAAGTCTTCAAGAGTAACTCCATCGAATCACTCGATCATGAGACGCTGTTCACCATCCAGCGTTTCTTCGAGAACAATCTGAATGTTTCCGAAACCTCAAGAAAACTGTTCGTTCACCGTAACACGCTTGTTTATCGTCTGGAAAAGATCAAAAAATTCACGGGACTCGATCTTCGTGAGTTTGATGACGCCATCGTATTCAAAGTGGCGCTGATGGTCAAGAAGTATCTGGACGCGAAACCTGTCAAGTTCTAAGGAAGGAATACTATGATTGAATTTAAAAATGTAACAAAAGTATATGAAGCCAGTTCGAGTAAGAAGAACACGACCAAAGCGCTCGACAGTGTAAACATTTCCATTGATAAAGGGGAATTTGTTTTCATTGTTGGTGCCTCCGGCGCCGGCAAAAGCACATTCCTCAAGCTGTTGATGCGCGAGGAAGTGCCCACGAGCGGGTCGATCAAGGTCAAGGATTTTGATCTTGGAACGATGCCGAAACGCAAAATTCCTTATTTCCGCCGCACGATGGGTATTGTTTTCCAGGACTTCCGCCTGATCCCCACCATGACTGTATACGACAACGTTGCGTTTGCCATGCGCGTGATCGGCACGAAAGAGAATAAGATTCGCAAACGTGTGCCGTTTGTGCTCAATCTTGTCGGCCTTTCGGACAAGGCGCGCAATTACCCGCAGGAGCTTTCCGGCGGCGAGCAGCAGCGGGTCGCTTTGGCGCGTGCGCTTTGCAATAACGCCGACATCATCATCGCCGACGAGCCCACCGGCAACGTGGATCCGCAGATGTCTATGGAGATCGTGGAGCTGCTTACCCGCCTGAACAAAGGCGGCACAACCGTTATCATGGTCACGCATGCGCATGAGCTCGTACAGCAGTTCAAGCGCCGTGTGGTTATTCTTGAAAAAGGCCGTGTGATTTTTGACGGTAATTCCGAGGATAGCGGCGGCTTTCTGCAGTCGTCTCAGGGACATCTGGACAGTGCGTATATTCAGGGCCTTGACCAGAGCTACGCCATCACCGGCGAAGGAGATGCCGCAAAACTCGATGCATCCATTTCGAAATACGGCGATACCAAGATTGAGCAGCCTTCGGGCGAATTTACCGTCTTTCTGGATAAATCATCTGCGGATGATAACCGGGACGAATAAGAAGGGAGCGGTGTCGAATGTTTTCCGGCAGTCTTCGTTATCTGACTAAGGAAGGTTTCCGCAATGTCTGGGTCAACCGGCTGATGAGCATTGCGTCTATTTGTGTGCTGATGTCATGTTTGATTCTGATCGGCATTGCTTTTTTGTGTTTCGTCAATGTGCAGTCGGTTCTCGATGAGGTCGACCAGCAGAACGTTGTGATGATATTTGTGGACAACGACTTGTCCGCACAGGAAGTTGAAGCCATCGGCAACAATATTGTTGCTCTGGATAATATCGAAAAAGTTGACTACCACTCCGCTGAAGAGAACAGCAAGGATTTTTACGACCATATCCAGAGCGATCTACTTGTGGACTATTTTGATGACAAAGAGGCCGAGACGATCCCGGCGTCTTTTGAGGTGCATCTGAGCGATATGTCGCAGTTTGACGCTACGCTCGAAAAGATCAACGCGCTTGAGAATATTCAATATGTGCGTCAGAGCAAGGAGCTTGCGTCTTTCCTTGTGACGCTTCGCAGCTCGGTGTCCTATATCAGCATCGGTGCGATCGCCATGCTGCTGCTTGTCTCTCTGTTCATTATCTCGAACACGGTTCGTATCACCATGTACAACAGGCGTCTTGAGATTTCCATCATGAAAAATGTCGGCGCGACGAATTCCTTTATACGCTGGCCTTTTATGGTTGAGGGTATGATCATCGGCGCATTTTCCGGTCTCGTATCTCTTGGGATTGTCTTTGGCTTGTATCAACTGATTCTGACGTCGCTTTCCAATGCGTTCGGCATTCTGCAGATGATTCGGCCGGTGCCGTTTGTGAATTACTGGTATTGGATTCTGATCGGTTTTGAAGCGATCGGAATTCTGACCGGTTGCTTCGGAAGCGCCATATCCATTAAGAAGTATCTTAAGGAGAAAGATTATGACGAGGTTCAGGAAAACTGATTTCCGTTCTTTTGTCTGTATTCTTCTGATTGTCTCTTTGGTCATCAGCGCATCGTGGAGCGCATTTGCGGATTTTACATATTATGCCGATCGCACCACGACAAAGGCGGAATCGACCACAGCGGCAGAATCGGGCGACGAATCGACCACCGCGTCGGAAGAACTCTCGCAGCTTCAGGAAAAATATGATAAGCTGGAGGAAAAGATTCAGCAGGGAGAAAAATCCCTCAGCGATGTTGAGAGCGGCAAAAAAAAGCAAAGCAAGAATATCGAGATCATCCAGTCCAATATAGAGAATCTCGATAATCAGATTGACGTTTTAGAGAAAAAAGTTTCCGTTCTCAATACAGATATTAACAAACTCAATTCTTCTATTACGGTTCTGAACGGGGAGATTTCCCAACTCAACAGCTCCATCTCCGAGACGGAGGACAAGATCTACGAGGCGCAGAAAAAAACGGATATTCTTTACGGCAAGCTCAAAGGAAGACTGGTGCTCAACTATATGTTCGGCGCGGTTTCCAATCTTGAAGTCCTGGCCGGCACAAAGGATCTCCCCTCTTTTTTTACCAAGCTGGAGATTATCCGTAATCTGTCCGCTTATGACAAGAAACTGCTGACAGAGTTTGAAGCAAATCTGACTGAATTGCAGAATCTCAATGCTGTGCTCAGCGCGGATAAAACGGCACTGGATACCAAAGAGAGCACATTGTCCGGCGAGAAGAATACACTGGCCGGACGACAGTCCGATATGGAATCCTCGCAGTATGTGCTCGATCTGAAGAAACAGCTCTCAGAGCACAAGTACAAAGAAGCTGTTGACTACTTTAAAACACTTGACAGCACAAGCGGAGAGTATTCTGCAGCGTTGAAACTGCTTTCCAAAGAGCAGGATAAGGTTGACGCGCAGATCAATGCGTATCTGCTCAAGTACGGTTCCTCTGCCGACGACGATGTACGGGAGAGTGTGACAAATCCGTCCGAAGAATCCACGACCCTGCCGCCTTCTACCACAAAGAAGAGTACGGCTGTCATCACAGCGTATACCGGTACGGCCGCCAGAAAGACGACGTCTGCGACGCAGACCACCGAATCCGAGACAGCGGAAATCACATTCCCGACCACCAAGATCTCGGTTGTGACACCGGAAACGATTGAACTCATCTGGCCGCTGCCGTATAAAAATTGCTATATCTCCGCTTATTACGGTCAGTATCCTTCCGGCGGTGAGCACCACGGTCTGGATATCTGCGTGCGCGGCGGTACAGAAGGCAAGAATGTCGTTGCCGCGGCGGACGGCGTTGTGATTTCTTACGGATTCAACCATTGGTCTATGGGGAATTATATCATCATTGACCATGGTCACGGTTTGTTTACTGCGTACTATCATATGCAGAAGCTGTTTGCCGAGCAGGGCGACCATGTGCAGCAGGGACAGGTGATCGGGCTTGCCGGACACACCGGCAACACAACCGGTCCGCATCTGCACTTTGAAGTGCGAGTAAGCCGCGGTGGTGTGATTACCCGCATGAATCCTCTGAAATTTGTGAAGATGCCCGGATAGATTACAGAATGATTACTGCACATCAGTTATAAATATGCGTTGCTTCTCTATGCAGCGTAATTTGACGAAGGGAGCGTGAATTTGCCGCATGTACGCAAAGAAGACTCGTTTTAAAGCGTTTTTATGTGCGGTTCTGGCCTCTGTACTTGCTTTTGCCGCACCGGTTCCGATGACAGTGCATGCAGAGGAATCCATTGCCATGCTGCAGGCGCAATATGACAAGCTCGAACGGCAGATCAAAGCCAACCAAAAAGTTATTGCTGAGAAGAAAAAGGAATCCAAGGATCAATCGGCCGTAGTTTCCGAGATCGAGTCCGAAATCGGCGATCTCGGCAGTCAGATCACGATCCTGAATAAAAAGATCGAACTGCTCAACGGAGAGATTAACCAGCTTACCGGCAATATTACGACGCTGGATCATCAGATCGACGTCATGGACAAGCAGATCGAGCAAACGCGCGAGCAGATTGTGACGTCAAAAGACCAGATTGACGATACGTATCAAAAAGCGATCGGCCGTCTGACAAAGACGTATATGGCCGGCAGCGCGTCCGATCTGGAACTCTTGCTCGGGGCGAAGAATCTTGCGGATGTTCTTGCGTGGCAGCAGTATATAAAGAATGCTTCTGAGTACGACGACAAAATAATCAAGTCGCTGCAGTCCGAGGTCACATCTCTCCAGCAGCTTGAGACGCAGCTTGATAATACGATCCAAGAAGCCAACGAGAAAAAAGCAGCCGCTCAATCACAAATTGAAGAGCTGAAGGTTAAGCAGGCTGACGTTGAAACATCGGCGGATGATTTGAATGTGAAGAAGAACACGGCCAACGCCAAGCGCAACGAGGCCTATGCTTTGCTGAAAACCCTGAATGCCGAGAGCAAGGAATATCAGCAGCTCGACGAGCAAATGCGCGCAGAAGAGGCGCGTCTGGACGCAGAGCTGAATGCGCGCCTTCGTCAGGTAGCATCCGTGCAGGAGGATCCGGTTCCTGTTGCGACGACAGCGCCGACAACGACGAAGCCCGCAACAACTACGACCACAACGACGGTTCCTTCGTCGACGAAACAGTATCTGCCCGGTCAGGAAGAACCGATCGAAGAAACCACGGTAACGACTACAACAACGACTACCACCACCACCACAACGCAGCCCTCTACGATTGCACCTTCCTATTCGGATAATTCTCCGCAGGCGCGCGGTCTGATCTGTCCGATTCAGAATCCGCATGCGGTGGTCAGCGGCACATATCCGTATTATAAAAACGGCGGAGTACACCATGGCATTGATATTGTTGTAACCGATACCGGCAAGACATACGGCCATGATATTGTTGCGCCGCAAAGCGGCAAGGTCATTACATTGGTGCACAATGATTCCACGCGCGGTAATTTTATGGAAATTGACCATGGCAACGGTCTTGTTACGCGCTACTATCATTTAAGCTCATTCGCCGTATCGCTCGGACAGACCGTATCCAAGGGACAGTTGATCGGCAAGGTCGGCGACACCGGAAATGTGACCGGCCCGCATCTGCATTTTGAGGTTCTGATCAACACGAGAAACGGCATTGAGCGGCAGAATCCGCTGTCCTACATTTCTGTGCCGTAAGGCGGAAAGAAGGTTTTAGCATGCGAAAAACAGATTGCTCTACGCGGATGATACGCGGCATTTTCTGCGTGATTCTTGCTGTTTCCATAGCTTTTGCGTCTGCCTTATTCCCTCTCCCGGTTCAGGCGGCGCAGACCGTCGAACAGTTGGAGGCCAAGTATGACAAGCTGGAAAAGCAGATCAAGGACAACGAGAAGAAATTATCGCAGAACGCCGAAAACCGCGTGGAAACCAAAGATAAGATTTCTTCTTTGGAATCGCAGATATCCGATCTTAACTCTCAGATAGACATTCTCGATCAGAAAATCAGCGCTTTGAATTCCGATATTCAGGGCTTGAATTCGCATATCCAGTCCCTGGACGCAGAGATTGAAGGCATCAATGCGCAAATCACCTCGACGAAAATTGATATTTCCATGTCCGAGACTACGATTGATATGACATATCAAAAAGTGCTGGAACGGATGCGCATGTCGTATATGATGGGCGCGTCTTCCGATCTGGAGCTTTTGATCGGTGCGCAAAGTCTTTCCGACATTCTTACGCGTCAGCAGTACTTAAAGAATGCCGCAGAGTATGACGATGCGCTTATTCATTCACTGGAAGAAGACATTGATAAATTGCATGAGATGAATATTACGCTCGACGCTGCGATGGAGCGTGTCAATCTCAAAAAAGCGGAGATCGAAAAGCAAAAGAAGGATCTGCAGGCCAAGCAGGCAAACGTTCAGTCTTCGGCAAACGATCTCGCTTCCAAGAAGTATTCGGTCAATGTTAAGCGCGGCGACGCTGTGGCCATGCTGCGGACGCTGGACAAGCAGAGCGAAGAATACAAGCGCATGAGCAAGCAGCTCGCAGCCGAAAAAGAAAAAGTTGCGGCTGAAATCGACGCATTGATTGCGGCACAGGGCTCTTCGCAGGGACAGGAAATGGCTGCTGACATCAAAAATGACGGTACGCTCATCTGGCCGCTTCCGTATAAGAACTGTTATATTTCCGCATATTTCCCCGCCTATTCCGACGGCAGTCCGCATCACGGTGTGGATATGTGCGTCAGCGGCGGTACCTACGGCAAAAACATTGTTGCAGCGCAAAGCGGCAAAGCAATGACGGTCGGCTACGGTCATTGGTCGATGGGCAATTATATCATCCTTGACCACGGCAACGGTTTGTTTACCGCCTATTATCATTGCAGCCAGATCCTGATCAGCCAGGGACAGACAGTCAAACAGGGACAGGTTATTGCCAAAGCCGGTCAGACCGGCAATGCCACAGGGCCTCACCTGCACTTTGAAGTCCGCACCAATAAGAACGGCAACGTCACCAGAATGAATCCGCTGAACTACGTTTCTATGCCCAAATAAGGAGAAACTCATGAGCAAAAAGATCTCCGTCGGCGTTTCGTTGGCGCTCATTCTCGCTTCAATCGCGGCGACGTTTGCCATTACGATGGCTTTCTCGCAATCCATTTACAACAAGCTGATCTCCAACATTTCCGGTCGCGCCGAGATGTACGCCGCAGTCGATGATATCAATGCGCTGATCCGCAATAACTACTATTTCTTTGCCTCGATCAACAACGAGAGCATCAATCAGAGCATAGCAAACGGTTATATTGAGGGCTTGAACGATCCGAACAGCAAACTTCTTACCGCCGAGGAATATGCGGATTATACCAACCGGATCAACGGAAAGGCTTCCGGAATCGGTATCACGACAGCTTGGGACGCACAGGCAAAAAAGCTGGTCGTTACGTCCGTCGCGAACGGATCTTCCGCAGCGGCGAAAGGCATCAAGAAGGACGATATCATCCTGAAGATATCCGGCGAACGAGTGCATGCACAGAACTATGAACAGCTTTTGGCCGCGCTCGGCGGAGATACGCTTTCCACGATTTCCGTAACTTGTCTGCGAAAGGATACCGAGCTGGAGTTCAATGTGACCGTCGGATACAGTTATGTTTCCGTCACACGTAAGTCCATCGGTTCAGTCGGCTATGTCCGGATTACCGATTTCTACGCAAATACGCAGGAACAGCTCAAGGAAGCTGTCGGCGCTCTGCAGGACAGCGGCGCACAGGCCATTGTATTTGATTTGCGCGGCACGTCAAACGGCACGATCGAATACGCGGCTGCAGCGATTGACTGCATTACGCCGATCTGCAGCAATCAGGACGAGGTTTTGGTGGAGCTTGTCGGACGTGAAGGCAATTCGATCCTGTCCTATCCGTCCACATCCAATGACGTCAATCTCCCCATGGCGGTGCTTGTGGACGAGAATACTGCCGGTCCCGCAGAATTATTTGCGTGCGATCTGCGCGATTTCGGCAAGGCGGTTCTGGTTGGCGTGAAAACGGCCGGTGTTGGCACTGCGCAGCAGGCGTTTACGCTTGAGGACGGCAGTGCGGTTATCCTGACGACGTCCAAGGTGATTCCGTATAAGAAAACGCCGTTTCATGACGTCGGCCTGTCGCCGGATTATGAAGTTGTGATGGAAAGTGTGGATTCACCGGAGCTGCTTGATCCTGCCGATGATGCACAGCTTCAAAAGGCGATTTCCGTACTTTCCAAATAACAAGAAGCGAACAAAGAACAACGCGAAGATAGAATGCATGATGCAGACTGTCTTCGCGTTTTGTTTTATCCGAATGTTTCCAGTTCTATAAAGATTCGATCCTTCTTTGATTTGCCGAGCTCGGCGCGCAGGATCGCCTTGCCGTGCCCGCGCAATGTAATCTTGTCCCCTTCCTGCATCCGATAATCGTTTTTGAGGATCTGCCGGCCGTTGACAAAGACGCGGCCGGCTTCAATATAGGCGCCGGCATTTCCGCGCGAGAGTCTGAAAGCGGATGCAAGCACGCAGTCCAGACGCAGGGACGGTACCGTATCGCGCATGATTTTAGAATCAACAGCCGGTATAATCATTTCCGAAAATGAAATCTCATCAACGTGAAAACGTGCTCTGCCCGCCTGCTCAAAATGGCTGCACAGAAACTCCGAGATGTCCGACAATACGATTATATCCGCACCGTCCTCCCGCACCAGAATGTCGCCGATCGTGTCGCGTTTGATACCCAATCCCATCATCGCGCCGAGATAATCCCGATGTGTCAGCGGCTTCGGCAAAGCGGACGCCGTTCGGATGCGGATACATACGATGCCTCCAAACGAATCTGCATCCATATAGTCGGGCAAAAAGGCGCAGACACAACGTTCCGCATCATCGTACCCGCCGAGAAAGCGCGGCGGTATTCCGGGTTTGGTACGAAAATAGTCTGCCAGCAGCGACTGCTGGCGCATGTCGAGAAAAGCTGAATGCGTCGGTATATTGCGTGCTTCACACCGTGCGCGCAGGTCTTTTGCATGCGTACGCAAAAATTGGTCTTCTTTATCCATTTTCGCTTACACCTTTCTGCTTTAGGAACTCAACGTCGCCGCTGGTTGTGCGCACGATGCATGCGTGTTCTCCTGCGGACGTAGGTACAAGGACAGAGCCGCTGTCTGTATGGACTGCGTATTTCCAATCAAGATTGGTTACACCCAGCACATTTCCGCTTGTCGTGCCGATCTTTATCGCGTTTGCGGTGCAGTAGGTCAGCATGACATCTCCGCTGTGTGTTGAAACGCGAAGCGTGTCGGCGAGCGATGTGTTCATCAGAAAGACATTGCCCGAATTGGAGATTAAAACGGCTTGATCGAGGGTACAGCGTCTTACAGTGCATTCGCCGCTTGCCGTCAATAGGGAGATCGCGGCAGCTTCGCATGCATTGCAGTCGATCGTACCGGACGCGCTCACAACAGACAGATTGTTGAACGTTCCCGTAATCTCTGCGTCACCGCTGTCTGACTTACAGTTCAACGTCTGCTGAACTTTTAAATCACAGAGCACATCGCCGGAGTTCGTTTCGATATTTGCATCGAGACACTGCAATTGATCCTGTACAAATATATCTGCGGACTGACTGTGAACGGTTATTTCTCTGTATTCCTTCCGGGTCAGGTTGATCGTAATTGTCTCGTCTTGCGTGTACCAAATGCGCTCATACCATTCCATTTCCTCTGTCGATTCGGATCGGACAATCAGTTTTTGATCCTCAATGTCGACGGAGACCTTGGATGATCCGTTGAGTTTGGATGTGACCGACGGATTCTCATCCGCCGTCAGTTTAATATACAACGATCCGGATTGAATGAACACATCAAGATCCTGAATGCTCTGATGGATTTGCTGCGTCTCTTGCGTGAATCGATCGTCCGGGTGGAAGGCTGTCCAATCATACCCGACTGTTTTCAGGCAAACGGTACCAATTACCGTACCAAGCAGAATCAGGACAAGCGCGGCTATAAGCCAAATCTTTGTACTTTTCTTTGCTTTCATTGTGCTTTAACCTCCTTTCTGCTCAAACGGCATTTCAAATGGAGCACACATGATTTTGTCAGTTTGCAAACGCCTTTTATCAACCGGACTGAAAGCATACACAGAATGATCGAAAAGCCGCCGAGAATACAGCTCATCCCGAAAAGAAGCGCAGCGTGCAATAAATCCACATGCAGATAATTCAGTGCAGACAGGACGATTCCGCAGACAAATCCGCAAATCAGATAAATCGCTACGGCAAATAGGCTCAACACTAAAGACCAGATGACCAGATACACTGACAGCAGAATGATGAATAGGCTCGCGAGAATCGGCAGCCATACGGGACTGCCCAAAATCAGAAGAATGATCTCCCATGGACGCAGCTGTCTTCTCGGCATTTTCATCCGCATGAGGGTCGGCAGCGGAAGGTCTGCACGAATCTGCGAGGCAATTTCAGAAACATCACCTACGGAAGATACGGCTGCTTCTTCCGTCATCCCATCCTCAATACGGTCATCCAGCATTTCTGAATAGAACTCAACAGATTTTTCAAGGTCCTCTTGCGGAATGTCTGCAAGTGCGTGTCGAAGCGATGATAAAAAGGCTTCTTTATTCATTGACCTGATCCTCCCCTGCTATAAACTGATATACGGACATAATCTCTTTCCATTCGAGCTTGAAGTCTTCGAGTTTTTGAATGCCGGTCTGTGTGATCCTATAATACTTGCGCAGTCTGCCGTTATGCTCTACACTGCGCACAGTCAGACATTCGGCTGTTTCCAACCGCCGAAGGATCGGGTAAAGAGTGGATTCGGAAATATCAATATATGGTTTTATATCCTTGATGATCTGATACCCGTAGGAATCTTCATCACGGATCGCGGCAAGAACACAGACTTCCAGCAGTCCGCGTTTTAACTGAATGTCCATGCAATACCTCCTCTCAAATAATACTATACTACACATAGTATGTATTGTCAAGAAAAACCGTTATGTTTTTGAAGCATAACGGCATTTCTTATTCATGCGTTTAAGACAGATCTCAATACCGGTTCAAGCGCCTTTGCCATACAATAAAACCCCAAATCATTCGGATGGCAGTTGTCCACTGTTCCGCAGTCGCCGCCAAACAGACGAAGCATCTGTGTTCCGTCGATGAAATACACGTTTTGATCCACGTCTTGGACAGTTGTTTCCCACGTTCGTTTCACAATATCGCGGCGAATAAGATCTTCCGCGGTGGGGTTCGGCTGCGGACGTGAAAGCAGAATCACCGGAAGCTGCGGATTCTGTGTGCGTACAGTTTCAAAGAACGGATAGTGCGTTTGTTCCAGGAATGACGGCGTTGGCGCATTGTGGTCATAATCCAGCACAAATGCAGACATGCGAAGATTCGCGATGTATTCTGCCATGCATCGCTCCCCTTTTGCGCTGCCGGAGAAACCGAGATTCAGATAGTCGCACGAAAGCAAACGCGAAAGAATGCTTTGATAGGCATTACCCGGTCTGGATGCACATCCGCCCTGTGTAATGGATGAACCGTAGAAAACAACCGGAAGCTGCACCGTGTAATCCTTAGCTTGCAGCAATTCACTCCCGACAGGGAATCCGATCTCAAGTTTTGATACACCGCTGTACAGCGGAAAATTTATCGTGATTTCACGTATGGAACGTCCGTTCAGCTGAAGGCTCGCGGAGTACCCGTTTTCGACGTCTATGGGCGGGACAAATGTTCCGCGGTATGCATTGTCCGCGTACAGATCAAAACCGGCTGATCCGGTCAGCGGAAAATGCGGCATTTTAGTAATGGCGCGCATTCTGACACGCAGGTCTATTCTGTCGGCGTCGGTGCGGAAACGGACACGACCGCCCGCCGTGTGCAGGTTCAGCCATTGTACGCCTTCGTTCGTCTCTTCAGCAACAGAATGAGGTATGCGGTGATAGCCGTCCTCATCATGCAGCAATCCGTAAACGGTAAATGGCGGCTGCAGAACGTCACAAAAAACCGTCTGTTCGCTGCCGGCATTTTCTACGCGGAAATTCTTATCTACATCCTCAATGCGCATGCGTCTGTTTCGCCCCCCGTAAAAACAGATGTGAAAAGCAAAAGGGTACCCGAAAGGGCACCCTTTATATGGTCGGAGTGACGGGACTTGAACCCATGGCCTCTTGGTCCCGAACCAAGCGCGATACCAAACTTCGCCACACCCCGATGTCCGATGACTACAATATTATATATTATAGTCATCGAAAAATCAAGTCTTTTTTCAGATTTTTTTAAAAAATTATTCTACGTCGTTGTCCCATGACTCGCTGATTTCCGGATAGGCAGAGAGCACATCTTTGAAAATCTTGCGGATTCGCAGAAGGCCCTCGCGTGTCTCGGCTTCAAAAATCAGCACCAGCTCCGGCAGATTGGACGATGCGCGCACAAGTCCCCATCCGTCCTCGAACTGCACGCGTGCGCCGTTGACGTCGATCACCTTACCGGGATAGCGCGCCTTGAACGTCTCGACAATCTTGTCAACAATGCCGTATTTCTTGTCATCCGCGCAGTGCGCTTTGATTTCGGGCGAAGTGACATACTGCGGGAATTTCGCAATCGCCTGCGCAATCGTGTCCTCGTCCCAGGAAAGAGCCTCTACCAGTTTTGCCGCAACAAATACAGCGTCGTCAAATCCGTAGTAACTGTCGCCGCCGACGAAGATATGTCCGCTTCTCTCCCCTGCAATATCGGCATTCAGCTCATGCATTTTTGCCTTGATATAGGAATGGCCGGTTTTCCACATCACCGGATTGCCGCCGTTTTGCTCGACGACCTGCGTGAGCGCCTGTGAACACTTCACGTCGTACACGACCGTAATGCCCGGCTTTTTCTTGAGCAGGTTCTTGGCAATATATGCGAGGATAATGTCACTCCAGATGTTATTGCCCTTGTCGTCGATCACGCCGATGCGGTCGCCGTCGCCGTCAAATGACAGACCGATATCCGCGTGAATATACGGATGTGTGACCATTTCGCGCAGCTTCTGTCTGCCTTTGAGCTCCGATGGATTCGGAAAGTAGTTCGGATAAGTCACGTCGGGATCGCAGTGCAGCTGGAACGTCATACAGCCCAAACGCTGGAAAACTTCGTAGATATAGATGCCGGCGCCGCCGTTGGCAGCGTCCAGAACGACGCGCAGCTTCTTCGGCCCCATGTGAATGCGGGAGACGACGGATTCGATATATGCATCACGCACATCGACCTCTGTCAACTCGCCTTCCGCGGCAGCGGCGCAGGGCGCATCGTCGGTATCGACCAGACTGTACATCTCGCGGATATCGTCCGGTTCGAGTGTTTTGGAGTAGCCGTTCGCCAGTTTAAAGCCCGACCAGCCATTCGGGTTGTGGCTGGCTGTGACCATAACCAATCCCTCGCACTGCAAATGGTACTGCGCGAAATAGGCGACGGGACTGAGCGTAAGGCCGATATAATACACGTGAATACCAAGCTCGCGCAGTGCGCGAATGGCGGCATCCGCAAATGAAGGAGAACAGTCGCGGTTGTCATAACCGACTACTGCGCGATCTATGCCGCGCCGATGCAGATACTTGCCGTATGCCTTAACGATACGGTAAACGTTTTCCGGGCAAAGCTCCTGCTCGCTGACTCTGCCGCGAATATCATACTCGCGGAACATGCTGTTGAATTCCGGTGTAAAAGCCATAGTATCCTCCTTAGTCGACAATACGCACAGTCTTCATGCGCTGATCCTCAAGCGGTTTGTCCATAGCGTTTGTGCGCACGGAAGCGATCGCATCAACCACGTCCATGCCCTCGGTCACATGACCGAACGCAGCATACTGCCCGTCAAGAAACGTGCCGTCCTCATGCATGATAAAGAACTGGGACGACGCGGAATTCGGATCATTCGAACGCGCCATCGAGATAACGCCGCGTTTGTGTGAAATCGGATTCGGCACACCGTTTGCCAGGAATTCACCTTTGATATTGTTTTTTGATCCGCCGAAACCGGTGCCCATCGGATCACCGCCCTGGATCATGAATCCGGCAATCACGCGGTGAAAGATTAAACCGTCGTAGAATCCCTGCGAAACGAGCTTTTCAAAGTTCGCAACTGTCAGAGGCGCCGCATTGCTGTCGAGTTCAAGACGGATGACGCCGCCGTTCTCCATTGTAATTTCAATCATATTGAATCCTCCTGCTTTGTATATGGCGCTTAGCCCATTTTTTCAAACAGTTTTGTGTATTTTCTGCCCTTGCCGTAGTAAAGATTGTACGTGCCGGTGATCGAGCTGAAATCGCTGCGGTAGTAAATATACTCGCCGATATCCGCCGCAATATCGTGCACATTTTTGATAGACTCAAGAACATGTACCTTGCCGTTGCCCTTGAGATAACAGAGCGTTCCGTTGCCGTACTCATAGTTTTGCAGGAAATACAGATATCCCGAATCTGTGACCGCCAGACCGGAACCGGAAGACGTATACACGTTTTCGGCAGCGATTGAATCTTTGCTGCCCTTGACACAGTGCAGTTTGTTGTCGGCGTTGACATAGTAAAGCACTTCACCGTCCGCTGAAAGATCAAATGCCATCACTTGGTTTGCGATCCTGGTTTTGTTCAGCTTACGCAGTGCGCAGGCAAAGAGTTCTCCGTCCGGGTTCAGATAGTACAGCGTCTTTCCGTCGGGCGATATACGGAACGTAGTGCCGAGCGCACCGGTATTGGTGCAGACGAATTTGCCGTCCATGTACTGCGCGGTGCCGCTTGCGTCGCGGAAACATGTTTTGGAAAATGTTTCAAGCGGCGTAATCACAGCCTTGCCGCTTGTGACTTCACGAAGACCGTAGGCATAGATCGGCGTAAAACCGGAAGAAATTTTCTCTTTGTCATGCTCGGTGGAATAGAAGAAGTAATCGCCATTCTTGCCGGTGACGCTGTATACAACCTGCGAATAATCCTGTGTGAGATAGAGGCTGAGCAGATTGCCGTCCGCGAATTCTCCGAGTTTAACCTCGTTCTCCCCCGCCTTGACAAGCAGTTTCTGCACCCAGACGTCCTCGATATTGTCAAACTTGACAAAATAGGACTGCAGTGCGTCGTCTGAGACAGCGATCGGCAAAACATTCCGCCCGATAGAAGTCTTGACGCCGTTGAGGGCATAGAACCCCTCGAAACTGGCGCCATCTTCGTTGGTTACGGAATAGGCAATCACTGAACCGGTAGGAGACAGGGAAACGGAATCCGGCGCAACGTGGTTGGCAATGAGCGTGGAGTTTGCGCCGCTGCCGCTATAGAGAAACAGGGATGTGTTTGTGTAGTCGAGGTAGGCGCTGGCTCCGGCAGGCACATATTCCGTTGTGCTCTCCGTCGTCGACGCGGCCTCCTCCTGGAGAGAACGGCGCACCTGTGTCGTCGTTTCCTCTTCTTCTGTAGAAGACTCGGAGAGGTCGGAAGTTTCGGGTTCGGAATTGACCATATAGGCCAGCTTAGAGCCGTCTGCACTGAGTGTGAATTGGCACACGTCCGTGGCGACAGATGCGAGTTTGTCCGTTGTGATATAGAATAACTCGCCGTTTTCCGACAGAGCCGCCTGCGTCATGCCGTCCGCAGAACTGACAGTGCGGTCTATTTTGCCTGTGATCGCTTTATCATATACTTTGCCGGCCATCACTACGCTTGTCTTTTTGGTCAGTCCGGAGTAGAACATCTGAATGCGATTGGATTCGATTGTGTCGTGACTATGCGAGATAACAGCGATCAGGATCGGAATCAGGATAATCAGCAGCAGAATGGCAGCGCATGCAGCAAGAAACTTCGGGTTCCACCGCATCTTCGGCTTTTTACGCTTCGGCTGCCCCTGCTGTGGTCGGCGTGCAGCGCCGCTCGGCGCACTCCTGCGCGCAGTTTGCGGCGGCTTTGCGCCAGATGCCGCGCGATGACTGCCCGCTTGCGGTGTGGGCTTTCTCTGCATAGGTCGAGCGGAATTGGTCCTGCGCGGTGCAGCGGAACCGCTCGGGCGTCCGTTTCCGGCAGGCGGTGCGGGACGACGAACCGGAATCGGGGTTCCGCAGTTTTCACAAACGCCGGCGGCGCTCCGACTCTCGAATCCGCAATGCGGACAACGCATAGTAATCCCTCCATATACTTATATTATCCTATATATTCTACTTGTTTTTGACATACAAGTCAATAGAAATCTGCATAAAATACAGGATTTTGAGGAAATGTATCCGGATCGACACCACATCTTGACATTTCTTTTGATGCATATGCACTATATTAATTATAATAAATCCGGAAGGTGTTGCGATTGCCTGTTACGATTTACGCGGATACACTTGTGTTTATCAATACGGTGCTTACCTATTTTCTGCTGCGCGGCACACAGTTAATCACGCGCTGTTCGTTGTGCAGATGGAGAATCCTGCTTGCTTCTTTTATCGGCGGAATCTATGCTTTGACGCTGCTTGTGCAGATGCATCCGGTCATATCTTTCTCTCTTCGCGTGTGTGTATGCATTGTGCTGTGCCTGATCGCTTTCGGTGTGCACAGTATTCGTTCGGTCATTCGTTCAATCCTTGTATTTCTTTTGCTGAACGGTGTTTTTGCGGGATGTATGCTGGCTGTTTGCTGTGCGGTGCCTATGCTGCAATGCAGAGACGGGATTGTTTACTATGATATACATATTCCGTTCCTACTACTGAGCGCTGCTGTAATTTACGCCGTTTTGCATGTGTCTGTCCGATTGTTCTCTGTGCGCGGCATTTCGAAAACGGATACGGCTAAGGTGACGATCATTTCGGATGGACAGCGCGTATCCGGTCGCGGTTTTTTTGACACAGGCCACCAGCTGTCCGATCCGTTTACCGGTATGCCTGTTTTGATTGCGCGTTTGTCGTTCGTTCAATCTCTGATTGCAGATATACCGATGCACGATTTATGCCGGGGCGTAGCCGATATGTCAATGAAGCAGAAAACCCGGATCAGACTTTTACCCTACAGTACTATTGCCGGAGAAGGGATTATTCCCGCTTTTCGCTGTGATTCAATCCGCATAGAGTGCGCAGATAGATCACTTCAATCAAATGGCGTCTATATTGCAGTCAGCGAAAAGAGCCTGTTTCACGGGGATTATGACGTATTGATTCCCGGATCACTATACAGCGAGTTGTCGCAAGGAGAAAGAAACCATGAAAAAAACAATCATACGACTGAGACAATGGATGGTTCGCATGCGTCTGCGGTTGTTTCCGCCGGACGTACATTATATCAACGGACCGCAGACTCTCCCGCCCCCGCTGAAAAAGAAGGAAGAGGAAGAGGTGCTGCGCCGTCTTGCCGCAGGTGATGCATCGGCCGCAGATGAATTGATCGTGCACAATCTTCGGCTCGTGGTCTATATCGCAAAGAAATTTGAAAACGCCGGCGTAGATATCGAGGATTTGATTTCGATCGGCACGATCGGTCTGATGAAAGCGGTGCGTACATTTTGCCCGGATCGCGGAATCAAGCTGGCAACGTATGCCTCAAGATGCATTGAGAACGAGATCCTTATGGTACTGCGCAAGAATGCCGGCGCCAAAGTGGAGGTCTCCATTGACGAGCCGTTGAATATGGATTGCGACGGCAACGAGCTGCTGCTCTCCGACGTGCTCGGCAGTGATTCCGACAGCATAAGCCGCATGATCGAAGAGGAGGATGAAAAAAGTACGCTTCTGCACATGCTTGACGGACTGGAAGAAAGAGAGAGGCTGATTCTGTGCATGCGTTTCGGCTTGGGCTATTCCCGCGAGCATACGCAGAAAGAGATTGCCGCACTGCTCGGCATTTCTCAAAGCTATATCTCCCGACTTGAAAAACGTATTATCCGCAAGTTGAAGGAAGAAATGGCTGCGCATACAGGATAATCCGGCTGTCAAGGCTTGCTTTTTGTCAGACAGAATGCTATAATAAATCCGGAATAAACAGAAGGACTGACACGATGTACTATGTAATTCTGGATCTTGAATGGAATAACACATACGGTCGCAAGACAAAAAGCTTCATCAATGAGATCATTGAGATCGGCGCTGTGATGCTGGACGAGAATCTGAACGAGGTTTCACGCTATTCCAGTCTCATTCGTTCACAGATCGGCAAGAAGCTGCGCGGTTCTGTCAAACAATTGACGCATATCACCAACGAAGACCTCGATAACGGCATACCGTTTACCAAGGCGGTTTCCCAGTTTCGCCGCTGGATCGGCAGCCGGGACAATACCGTTATTACGTGGGGCGATGGGGATATTCGCGTCCTGATTGAGAATTGCCGGTATCTCAACGGTATTGAGATTGTACCCTTCCTTTCCAACTACACGGATCTGCAGGCATACTTCCACAGCATTTTCGACACGCCCCCTTCGCGGCAGGTCGGGCTGTCCACCGCCGCAGAGCTTTTGGGTATCGACGTGGATGCGTATTCCCATCACCGTGCATTGGACGACAGTTTGCTCACTGCCGACATATTCCGCAAGATTTTCAACCCCGAAACGTTTCCGTCATATATCCGCCCCTGTACGCGCGATTTTTACAGCAGGCTTTCCTTCAAGCCCTATGTGATCGGAAATATAAATCACCCGCTGGTTGACAAAAGCAAACTGACCTATACCTGCGAGACATGCGGCAGACCGGCAAAGCAGTTGACTGAATGGCGGTTTGTGAGCCGGCACTTTCGTGCGCTGTTTTATTGTCCGCACTGCGATCAGAAAATCAAAGTCGGCGTAAGTTTCAAAAAAATGTACGACCGCGTAGAAGTCAAAAAAACCTCGGTATTGGTTGTGGAACAAAAGCAGCCGGATGGTGCGGATGAAACGGACGCTTCACCATACGGCACATGATTCGTAGAAACGCTGCTCTTTCGGAGCGGCGTTTTGCTTTGGAGGAGCATAATGAAACGCTTTGTATCCCTACTGCTTGTCTTAATGCTGCTTTCCGGGTGTTCGTCAAGAGCGGTGCAGCAGAGCGAAACGACGACGCACAGCGACGCGGAGATTCGTGCTGTCTGGATCAGTTATCTGGACTGGAAACAGTTCTTCCGGGAAAGCGAAGACGATTATTCCGCATCCGTGCGGGAGACGATGCTGCGCATAAAGGATGCGCTGTTTAATACGGTGTTTCTGCATGTACGTGCATTCTCCGATGCTTTTTACCCGTCTGAACTATTTCCTTTCTCCGCGTGTATAACAGGCGCCGAAGGCAAGAATCTCGGCTTTGATCCTTTACTGTTGTTTTGCCGGGAAGCCGAAAAAGCCGGTGTTTCGGTTCACGCGTGGATTAACCCGTTTCGGATCGGCAGCAAAAAAGATTTTGCGCAGAAAGCAGAGAAGAATCCCGCAGTCGCCATTCTGCACGATGAGGATCCGGACAACGATCACTGCGTGGTTTGCGTGGATGATATGCTTTACTATGATCCGGCTTCTTCGTGGGTGCATGATCTGAATCTGCGCTCGATTCGGGAACTGCTGGAGCACTATCCGATTGACGGCATTCATATCGACGACTATTTTTATCCGGGAACCGACCCCGAAATAGATCAGACAGAGTATGCCGCATACACTTCGCAAGGCGGCAGCATGGATCTCGATGACTGGAGACGCGCAGAAATCAATGCGTTTGTGTCTGCTGTTTACATGACAATCAAGCAGTACGGCGATGAGAAAGTATTCAGCATCAGTCCGGCAGTCCGGATTAATCGGAATTTCGATACGCTGTATGCGGACGTGGCACGATGGGGTGCGGTTGAAGGCTACTGCGACTGGCTGATACCACAGGTGTATGTGGGCTTTTTGCACGAGACACTCCCCTTCCGGGATGCAGTGACACAATGGAATGATCTGGTGCGGTGCGATTCCGTCCGCATTCTGTACGGATTAGCCGCCTATAAATGCGGGCAGGAAGACGCATATGCAGGCACAGGAAGTAATGAGTGGATTGATAATAAAGACATCCTGTCTGAACAAATCGAATACAGTCGCACCATGCCGCGATATGATGGGTTTGCTCTGTTTTCATATTCCTCAGTATTCGACAGAAAAGATCTGTTTAATCTTAATTCAGAAAAATGAATTAAATTATTTATGTTATACTAATAATCTATACATGCCGCGATATGATGGGTTTGCTCTGTTTTCATATTCCTCAGTATTCGACAGAAAAGATCTGTTTAATCTTAATTCAGAAAAATGAATTAAATTATTTATGTTATACTAATAATCTATATTAAATCATAAATGAGGTAAATATTTATGAATATGAAAAAAATATGGATTGGAGCACTGTGCGCTGTTCTGACCGTGTTCTGTGTGATCGGCGGTTTTTTGCTGAGCGGACACTTTGAGAAGACAGAAGCGCCGCAGACTGAGACGACGGCTGCGCAGACGACCTTGGCGATCAAGCCGATGCCTGTCGGACAAAAAGCGGAACTGCCGCAATCCATACGCGGCACCACTCTGTTTGCTGCAAAGTATATTTCAACTGCCTTCAATGGCACGGACAAGGTTATTGCGTCCATTAAAAATGCCGGGTTCAACGCCGTTCTGCTCCGCCCGGATTCGTCTGATCCTGCATTTGGAATCAAGGATTTGTCGGATGCACTCGCGTCGCTGGTTTCTGACTTGCGCGCTGCCGGACTGTATACATCGCTTGCGGTCGATTTCGATTCGCCGGATCAAATTGCCGATTTTGCCGCAAAACCCGGCGCAGACGGTCTTGTGTTGTCCGGCATATTTGATAAATCGAAAACGCTTTCTCTGGATCAATTAAAACAGACAGCTGCCGGGATCGAAGACGCGCTATCTGATTCGATTGTCAGCAGTGTGTTCTGGGATCTTCCGTTTACCGCCATGCGCAATCCGGAGAATGCAGCCTTCCTTTCCGCTTTCTCCAAAGTGCTGCGCGATAGTCAGTGCACAGGCGTCTGCACGTCATCTGACGTCTGCGGCGAATCTTTCTCCGGCAACGCCGACTACTGGCTTTCTTTCTGTTCGGACAAGCCGCTTTGGTTCCTGCTTGCGGATTCCGCATCCGGAACCGAAACCGGCTTTATGCGCATGGAGAAGCCGTTCCGTCAGGTGTCTATGCTGATCGGTCTTGAGACGACGGATACGCCGGTATCCTATTTTTTCGGCGAGTATGATTCTTTTTCCGATGACGAAAGCTGTCTGTCTCTCGTACGCAACTGCGTGCAGAACGGAATCGTACCGGACAGCTATCTCAAGTCTTTCAAAATCACCAATTACAATTCGACGGCCATCACAACAAACGAATCCAAAATAACGTTTATCGGTGAGAGCAATCCTGCGTATGCACTGCAGTGTAACGGAGCTGCCGTGCGTGTGACGGAAGACGGTTTTTTCTCCGCAGAGTATCCGCTTAAGGTTGGCAAGAATACCTTTACATTTTCCGAGAACGGGAAAAAGTATCCCTACACCGTGCAGTATAACATGGATCTGATCCGCAGCATTTCTCCTTCCGGATCACTGAATACACCTGGCGGCAATGCTTTGGAAGTTTATGTTGTGGCACATCGGAATGCGAATGTTACGGCAAAGCTCGGCGGAAGCAGCATCAAAATGACCAGTTCCGGCGCATTGCTCACAGGCGGCGACAACGGGCATATGGACACCTCATCGGATTATGTGACGTATATCGGCAAATACAATCTGCCTGCCGGTAAATCCAGCAATGTGCTGATCGGTACGATTCAGGCCAACGCCAGCTACCAGGGCGTTTCCGATTCCATTACCGGCGCACGTGTGACGGTGACTGCTGAGCAGAAGATTGAGGCGCTTCCTGTTGTGACGCCTGTGACATCTTCCTCTTCGTCTTCCGCCAAGACTACGACAACGTCTACTACGGCAACTTCCGCGACGTTGTCGTCAACGTCTGTGACCGGCACGACGTCCTCCGAGACGGAAACCACGGACGCTGCCGAAAGCGAGTCCTCCTCCGATCAGACAAGCTCGAGCAAATCGTCCTCAACATCCTCAACGTCAACGTCTACCTCTGCATCGACTTCCACAACGTCCTCGTCTTCTTCATCGAGCGGAAAGCTGGACCCGGTCATTACGCCGTATTCCTACAACGGGCTTCCGGGAACAAAACGTATGTGCAAAATCAAGACATACTATACGGAAACGATGCCGTTATCTCCGCTGAACGATCTTTCCGTTCCGTTGTCTACCCCCCTGCTGACCGGTACATTTGATTTTATCACCGGCGAGAGCAGCTTTGACAAGTACACGTACTACAATCTCGGTTCCGGTCGCCGCGTTTACCGCAAGGACGTGGAGGTCATCGAAAAAGGATACGCCATGCCGGCCAACACGCTGACGGTTGTCAGCTCCGGTACGTCCGGCGGAAAAACCAATATTCGTCTGCATCTGACGTGGAAGGTGCCGTTTAACGCCGTTCTGAACGGTCAGCGATATGTGAACGATCCGCGCAACAAACGTGAGTATGCGGTCACATCTTTGAACGCAAAGAGTCTGGATATCACGTTCTACTACTCCGCCAACGCAGTCGGTCAGCCGAATGTTTCCGGCAGCGGCGTGATCAGCAGCTGCGAGTGGGTGAAGTCCGCTTCTCCGCAAACGTGCACGCTGCGTTTGTATCTGCGCAATGCATCCCGATTCTATGGGTACAGCTTCAGTTATAATTCGGACGACACGCTGCAGCTTTCCATCAAGGAAAAAGGTGCGGATTCCGTTTCCGGCAAGACGGTTATGCTCGATCCGGGACACGGCGGTAAAGACGGCGGCGCATCCTGCGCAGTCAACAGCAGTACATATAACGAGGCTAAAATTGCTCTAACTATTTCTGAAAAAGTGCGCGATAAGCTGCGCAATATGGGCGCCGACGTCGTGATGACGCGCACGTCGAATATCGATCTGACCCTTGACGCCCGCAAGCGCATGGCGCGCCAGAACTCTCCCGATATCTTTGTGAGCATCCATATGGACGCCGCCGCATCCTCGAGCGGATACGGTACAACAGGATTCTACTATCGCCCGTATTCCTACGCACTGGCAAAGTCTATTCATACGCAGCTTGTCAGCGCATATGTCAAGTCCATCTACGGTACGCAGAAAAGCTCGATTGACCGTGGTACAGTGTTCTATCCGTTCAGCGTCACCCGAATCGAAGAATGCCCATCTGTACTGATCGAATGCGGGTTCGTTTCCAATCTTGAAGAATGTAAGATATTACAAAACAGCAAGCATCAGGACACGATTGCCACGGCGATTGCCAACGGAATACGCGACTATTTTGCGTCAAATTGATTATCCCCCGCACTGAAGAAACAGGAGCCGGTCGGACGTTTTGTAACGTCGGATCGGCTCTATAATTCTTCTCCGGGATAAAATATCGGTATCAATTATGTAACAAAATAATCAAAGATTTGACATAAGGCCGTAAATATGGTATAAATATACTGAATGAATACAAAATATTGTTTCATCTTTCAAAGCTCATTTGCATACGAATGGATAACGACTGAAAAAGGAGAGTGTGCGCTGTGAAAGGTATCATTCTCGCCGGCGGCTCCGGTACACGTTTATATCCGCTGACGATGGTAACCAGTAAACAACTGCTGCCTGTATACGATAAACCTATGATTTATTATCCGCTGAGCACCTTGATGCTGGCGGGCATTCGTGATATTTTGATTATTTCCACGCCGGATGATACGCCGAAGTTTAAAGCGCTGCTCAGCACGGGCATGCAGCTCGGCCTGCGTCTGCAATATGCTGTGCAGGAAAAGCCGGAAGGTCTGGCACAGGCTTTTATTATTGCTGAGGAGTTCATCGGCGGTGACCGTGTGGCCATGGTGCTCGGCGACAATATCTTCTATGGAAACGGTCTGGGGCACATGCTGCGCACGGCGGTCAAGAATGAGAACCGCGCAACGATATTCGGCTACTACGTCGACAATCCTTCTTCGTTCGGCGTTGTAGAGTTTGATGAGAACGGAATCCCTGTCTCGATTGAGGAAAAACCTGCTGAGCCGAAATCCAATTACGCCGTGACCGGACTGTATTTCTACGACAACCGCGTTGTGCAGTACGCCAAATCTCTCAAGCCGTCTGCGCGCGGTGAATTGGAAATTACAGATATTAACCGTATCTATCTCGAAAACGGCGAGCTTGACGTGCAGCTCATGGGACGCGGTTTTGCCTGGCTGGACACCGGCACGGTCGAGAATCTCATGAATGCGGCGCAGTTTGTCCGCACCATTGAGACGCTGCAGGGCATTAAGATTTCCGCTCCTGAAGAAATTGCGTATAATATGCGCTGGATTTCCAAACGAAGGCTGCTCGCTTCGGCCGAAAAATACGGCAAGTCTTCCTACGGTCAGCATCTGTACCGCGTTGCCGAGGGCAAGATCCTGTATTCAACATCCCCCGGCAAAAGACCGCGCTGGGGCCGTGAAGACGACAGCCAATCCGAAATCTATTCGCAGCCGTAAAGGAGCACTCCCGCTATGATCAAAACGCAAACCCCTTTGGCAAATTGCTATATTATTGAGCCGCAGGTTTTCGGCGATGCGCGCGGCTGGTTTTACGAATCATATTCCGCCGCCAAGTTTGCCGATTTGGGTATACATACACAGTTCGTGCAGGACAACCGTTCTTTTTCTGCACAGAAAGGCACGCTTCGCGGACTGCATTGCCAGACGGAACCGCATGCGCAGACCAAGCTCATCTGCTGTACGCGCGGCAGTTTACTGGATGTGGTTGTGGATGTACGTGAAGGATCACCCAGTTATCTGCAGCACTATTCCATTGAATTAAGCGCGGATAATCATAAAATGCTGTACATTCCGAAGGGTTTTCTGCACGGCTTTGTCACATTGACAGAGAATGTGGAGGTCTTCTACAAGGTAGATGACTTTTACTATCCCGATAACGATCGCAGCGTTCGATACTGCGATCCGGCGTTTGCGATCGCGTGGGATGTCGAGAATCCTGTACTGTCCGTAAAGGATACCAAGAATCCGACTTTTGCACAGTCAGATATTCATTTTGTTTGGAAGGGTGCTGAATGATGCGCGTTCTTGTCACCGGCGCAAATGGACAGCTCGGCACAGACGTTGTTGCGGCGCTGCAGCGATGCGGCATGGAGCCCATTGCAACAGATGCAGATGAACTGGATATCGTGCAGAAAGAAGCCGTTGAACGCTATTTTCTGATACACAAGCCCGATGCTGTCATACACTGTGCCGCATACACTGCGGTCGACAAAGCTGAGTCTGATGCAGAAAATTGCGCAAAGATCAATATTGACGGCACGCGTAATATTGCGCTGGCCGCAGAGCTCGTTTCGGCCAAAATGATCTATATCAGCTCAGATTATGTGTATTCAGGCGACGGCGATCAACCGCAGGGCGAAGATGCGGTCGTGACGCCGCGCAATGTTTACGGCCGCACAAAGTTAGCCGGCGAAGAGGCCGCAAGAAATTGCGCTCGTCTGTTTGTTGTGCGCACTTCGTGGGTTTACGGTCTGCATGGGCATAATTTTGTCAAGACGATTCTGCAAGCCGCCCAGACGCACGATACATTGCGTGTCGTCTGCGATCAGATCGGATCACCGACTTATACCGAGGATCTTGCCGTGTTTCTTTGCGATCTTGTACAGAGCGACAAATACGGCACGTACAATGTTTCCGGCGAGGGATTCTGTTCCTGGCATACATTTGCGCAGACTATCCTCACTTTTGCCGGCCGTAAGTCCTGTGTGATTCCGGTTTCGACCGACGAATACCCTTGTGCCGCTTCTCGTCCGCTTAATTCTAGATTGCAAAAACAGAGACTGCGGGATGCGGGATTTGAACCCCTTCCCTTCTGGAAAGACGCTTTGGCACGGTTTATGCATCAATATGTTTCAGAATAATCTTCGACAGCGGCGAATTCTTTCTCCGCTGTTTTTTTGCAATGATCCTGAAAAATATTTGAAATTATCAAAAAATATGGTATAATAAATATAATAAAGAAAATGAAGGGGCGTTTTGAAATGACGCAACAATTTCAAATCGGCGAATATGTTCGATACGGCTCCAACGGCGTTTGTCAGATTGACGATATTCAGGAGATGACGATTGCGCATAACAGGGATCAATACTACATTCTCCAACCGGTCACCGATCAGAATACGACTTTCTTTATCCCTATGCATAATGACGCCTTGCGCGGAAAAATTCATCCGGTTCTGACGCGTGAAGAGGTTGATGCAATCATCGATTCCGTCGACGACGCGCTTGTTGTATGGATCGACGACCGAAAACAGCGCATGGAACGGTTTCGCACAATTCTGCGCAATGCCGATCCCCGTGAGATTTTGTGCCTGCGTATCTTGCTGTTTGAAAGAAAACGCTCTTTGGCGGCAAATGGTCTGCGCCTCTCCCCCTCCGATAACAACCTGTTGAAACAGGTTTCGGAAATCACGGACAATGAGTTTTCGTTTGCGCTGGAAATTTCGGAGCAGAAAGTTGCGCAATACATACATACGCGTATCGGTAAGCTATGACGCAAACACAAATAATGGACGCTGTTGCTTTTTGCAGCAGCGTCCTGTTTCATATATTGTTTTATTTGATGCTGAAAAGCATATCGCCGTAGGAAGGATACGGCCAGTATTCCTTGGCAGTCAGGCTCTCGGCCTCGTCGATCATCTTACGAAGCTGCTCCATACACGGCAGCACGGTGTCTTTATAATACATTGCCGTCTGCAAAGCATCTTCAATGGTCGCCGCATGCGAAGCATACGTTTCCAACTGACGAACCAGCGCAAATGACTCGTTTGTCAGTTCCGACAAACGACGCGCTGTATTGCTTTCGTACGCGCTGTCCACGCCGGGAAGCGCGGCGGATTTTGCGCTGATCGTTTTGCAGAGCTTCGACACATATTTGCTCATGGCCGGAAGTAGGTCTTTGTTGACCATATCAATCATGGTCAGCGCTTCAATGTGCAGAATCTTGCTGTAATTCTCCAGCAGGATTTCGCAGCGCGAGCAAACCTCCACTTCGGACAAAACCTTGTGCCGAAGGAAGAGCGTAACGTTCTTTTCGTCCGTGTAATGCGGCAGCGCATCGGGCGTGGAAACCAGATTAGGCAGTCCGCGCACCTGCGTCGCTTCCTCAATCCAGGATTCGTCGTAACCGTTGCCGTTGAAGATAATGCGCTTGTGCTCTTTGATTGTCTTGCGGATCAGTTGATTGAGCGCGGTATGGAAATCGTCGGCGCTTTCCAGATAATCGGCGAACTGACGCAATTCTTCCGCAACAGCCGTGTTAATCATCATGTTGGCGCATGCGATTGTATCTGCGGAGCCAAGCATACGGAATTCAAATTTATTGCCGGTAAAAGCGAAGGGCGACGTGCGGTTGCGGTCGGTTGTATCCTTCGGGAACTTCGGCAGCACATGCACGCCTACGCGCATGAGTGACTTTTCTTTGGCGTCGTAAGACGTATCGGCTTCGATCGCGTCCAGAATCTCGCTGAGCTCATCGCCCAAAAACATGGAAACGACGGCGGGCGGCGCTTCCTGCGCACCGAGACGATGGTCGTTGCCGGCGCTGGCCACAGAGATTCTCAGTAGGTCCGCGTATTCATCCACGCCCTTGATGACGGCACATAGGAACAGCAGGAACTGTGCGTTTTCATACGGCGTCTCGCCGGGTTCGAGCAGATTGACGCCCGTGTTGGTGGAGATCGACCAGTTGTTGTGCTTGCCGCTGCCGTTGACGCCCGCAAACGGTTTTTCGTGCAGAAGACAAACCATGTGATGCCTGGCAGCGACTTTCTTCATCACTTCCATGGTCAACTGGTTGTGGTCGGACGCAATGTTCGTTGTCGTAAATACAGGCGCCAGCTCATGCTGTGACGGCGCCACCTCGTTGTGTTCCGTCTTTGACAGCACGCCGAGCTTCCACAGCTCCCTGTCCAGCTCTTTCATAAAGGCGGCGACGCGCGGTTTGATCGTGCCGAAGTAATGATCGTCCAACTCCTGACCTTTCGGCGGCCTTGCGCCGAAAAGTGTGCGGCCGGTGTAGATCAAATCCTTGCGCCGGTTGTAGACGTCCTGGTCAATCAGGAAATATTCCTGCTCCGCACCGACCGTCGTTTTAACGCTGGTGACGTCGTCATTGCCGAACAGACGCAGTACGCGCATCGCCTGACGGTTGATCGCTTCCATGGAGCGAAGCAGAGGCGTTTTTTTGTCGAGCGCTTCACCGCCGTAGGAACAGAAAGCGGTAGGAATGCAAAGCGTATCATCCTTGATGAACGCATAGGAAGTCGGGTCCCATGCTGTATATCCGCGTGCTTCAAATGTGGCGCGGATGCCGCCGGACGGGAATGATGATGCATCCGGCTCGCCTTTAACAAGCTCTTTGCCGGAGAACTCCATGATTACGCCGTTATCGCCGAACGGAGAAATAAAGCTGTCATGTTTTTCGGCAGTGATACCGGTCATCGGCTGGAACCAGTGGGTATAATGTGTTGCGCCGTGCTCGACAGCCCAATCTTTCATGGCGTTTGCGACGACGTTTGCCACATTGAGATCCAGACTTTTACCATCGCGGATAGTCTTTTTCATTGCCGTATAGATCTCTTTCGGCAGACGCGACTTCATACACGCTTCATTGAATACCATGCAGCCAAAATATTCAGGAATACTCATGACCGTTTCTCCTTTGATCTGTCTTTATTTATTTATAATATCTTTATCGATGCGATTTGTCAATAGAAAAAGTCTATATAGCGCTCTTTTTGTAAACAGCCGAAACAATTCGATTATCAGTTTTTTCTGTTTTACCATTGACAAACGCGCGGATTGTGCATAGAATGATTGTAATAAAAATGGATTGAATGCGCAAAGCGGAACTACTTTTTATGAAACGGATGTGAAACGATGGACAATCAGAAAGTAGTCATTTTGGATTTCGGAGGTCAATACAAGGAGTTGATCGCGCGCCGTGTGCGCGAATGCGGTGTTTATTCGATCATCCTGCCTTATCAGACAACGGCAAAGGAATTGGCCGAAATCGCGCCGATCGGCATTATTTTTACTGGCGGCCCCAACAGCGTTTATACGGAAGATGCACCGCAATGCGACGCCGGAATTTTCACGCTTGGCATACCGATTCTCGGAATCTGCTATGGTATGCAGCTCATTTGTCACATGAACGGCGGTACTGTCAGCGCGTGCAAAACAAGCGAATACGGACGCATCAGCCTGACGCTCGAAAAGCGTGACGAGTTGTTCGGAGATATTCCGGAAATGATACACATGCTCATGAGCCATACCGATCAGGTGACTGCGCTGCCGGGCAATTATATCCCTCTTGCGCATACGCACGACTGTGCCATTGCCGCTTTTCGCTGTGCGGATCAGCCGATCTATGGCGTGCAGTTTCATCCGGAAGTCGAAATCTCCGAATACGGCACGGAGATGCTGCATAACTTTCTGTATACAATCTGTCATGCGAAGGGCGATTATTCTATGGCGGATTATCTGGCGCGCCAAATTGAGCTTGTCCGTCAGCAGGTCGGCGACCAGCATGTGATCCTCGGTCTGTCCGGCGGTGTGGATTCCTCTGTCTGCGCTGCACTGCTTTCGTCGGCGATTCCCGGACAACTGACCTGCATCTATATTGACCACGGCTTTATGCGCAAGAACGAAAGCGATGAAGTCGAAGCGGCATTTGCGGGCAGAGATATAGATTTTGTGCGTGTGGACGCTTCCGAGCGTTTCCTGAAACGGATAAAAGGCATCACGGACCCGGAAGAAAAACGCAAGCGTGTGGGCAACGAGTTTGTGCGTGTGTTTCAGGATGAAGCTAAAAAACACAGTCAGGCAAAATTTCTGGCGCAGGGCACGATCTATCCGGATGTAGTGGAGTCCGGCAAGAATAAATCTGCCGTGATAAAGAGTCATCACAACGTCGGCGGTCTTCCGGAAGACCTCGGATTTGTCGGCGTTGTGGAACCGCTTCGTGGGTTGTTCAAAGATGAAGTGCGCCGTCTCGGTCGTATGCTGGGTCTGCCTAAAAGTCTTGTGGAGCGTCAGCCGTTTCCCGGACCGGGTTTGTCAATCCGTATCATCGGAGAAGTCACGCGGGAAAAGCTGGATATATTACGTGAAGCGGACGCGATTTTCCGCGAGGAGCTCGGCAGGAGCCGTGCGAAAGCAGATCAGTTTTTCGCCGTGCTGACCAATACGCGCAGCGTTGGGGTTATGGGCGACTTCCGGACTTACGATTATACGCTCGCGTTACGCGCCGTGTGTACAAGCGATTTTATGACCTGTGAGTTTGCGCACCTCCCCTATTCGCTGCTGACAAAGGTCTCATCCAGAATCACGAATGAAGTCAAGGGTATCAACCGCATTGTCTATGACGTAACCTCTAAACCCCCGGCGACTATCGAGTGGGAATAATGCCGCAAACCGTCAAACACGTTGATATATAAGGGTTCTTCGCCCTTCAACATTGCGTTTGGCAACATTTTGGCAACAAAAACCGAATTATCCAAGAATAAAGAGCTAACTGATTTTTTGATTCGTCAGTTAGCTCTTTTCTTATTTTAGCAGAATTGAAATAAAAAAAATTGGAAGCTCTGTTTCTTGGTTTATTTGTCCCTCAGTTATAAGAAGTCGACCAGAGTTTGAAAGTGTAGTTGATTTGATATTCGCATACCTGATTCTTTTATAATTGAACTCTTTTTTTAGACACATATAGTAAGGATCATTAAACCGATTGATTGGATGTGTTCCTCGATCAACAATATGAACGGCACAATGCAATCCTTTGGCTATTTTACATGCAGTCCAAATAACCAATTCCGCATATGATGATTCCATATTCTGTTGAATTTGATCTGCGGTTAACCCATATTCAAGCATTTTTGGTATTACATCCGCATCTTTTTGCTTATCCCAATAGGAACCAATATTCCAACATACAACAATATCAATAGATAAGCTTTCGCAAATCATTTCTAAAAAACCAGAATCAGTTATGTCCTTTTCCAAAAAAACTACTGTTCTTGGTGCTAAATCCTTCAAAGACACTTTAATATCAAAACCAGCGTCTGATACCAGTTTCTTCGCTATTTTAATACAATGTGGATTTTGGTCTATAGCGACAACACTATGACCAGCTTTAAGTAAAGACAGAGTGCTCTGCCCTGTGCCACAACCTATTTCCAACACTCTCTTAAAATGCTTAATATGAGCAGTCAATTGTGTGTAACTGTTATTGTCATAAAAATACTGTGCACTTTCATTCCACTCAACTGCATATTTTTCTTTTTCAGTCATTGTTAACAACCGCCCTATCGTCAAAATAAGTCTTATTGTTTTTAAATAGAAGAAAGACTTATGCGCACCCAATTGGAATCACCAGACGGGTAAGTGTAACGCCATTCGTCGTATTCCTCTTTGGAAATTTCTCCTGCCGTAAGTTTGTCGGATTCCTCCGCCCAATCCCTGAATAAACCGGAAAGCGTTTCATAATTCGCATTTGCGTTGGATGCAATTTGTAAACTCGGTATGCCGTCAATCATCTTTATTTTCAGCCCGTAAAGATCTTCCAGTGCAAAAAACGTGTGCATCAGCCCCACATAACTCTCGATATTCGGCACGTCCAACGCCATAGGCGAGACGCCAAGCGCGGATGCAAGCAGATATGTCAAATCGTCCTTTGGCGTCCTGGTTCCGGTTTCGTATTGCGCCAACCGAACGTCGGCGGTTTTTTCCGGGAAACCGACGATCTGACCGAGATACTTCTGCGTCATTCCTCTCAGATTGCGAAAAAACTTGATTCTCTCTCCGATTGCCATTTGATTCAACTCCGGTTCTTCGTGATGATATAAGAAATATAGCATATTTGTTTAAGTCGTGTCAAGGAGGTACAAAGGAAACAAAGCAGAATAGTTAAGTAATTTCACACTCAAGCACACTGTTCATGCAAAAAACGACCATTTCCTTCAAAAAAATCCAAAAATTTCAAAAAAAGTATTGACAACGGAACATTTGTTCGCTATACTGTTATACTGAGTTTTGGACTCATTACAATAGAATAGCAAACTGAACTGCGATTGATTTTTTGAAATAGGATTTTCGCAGGAGGTTTCCCTGCGAGAGGAACTCCGGGCAAAGCCCGGAGAGACGCTTTGTTATACAAAGCCGTTACATAGTTCAGCATGAACTGTGCGAGAAGGAGAAATGCCTTCCCGCTTTTTGTGCTGTCTGTGTAACGGCTTTTTTGCTTTTACAATTGAATCCCTACACGGTTCCCCAAACCGCCACGACCTTCCGAAAAAAAGGAAGCGAGCGCTGGCAGCCTGAAACGGCTGCGAGACCGCACAGCGCCCATAGAAATATGAGGAATGCCTGTGGGAACGGAACTGGAGCAGGAGGAATAATAAATCTGTCACAGGCATCAAAAATCGTCTGTCACGCGATTATCGGTGTTTTTTGTAATTTCGACTATAGATATAGTGAGAGAAGAAATCAGTGATCTGATCCTTGTCCCCGCTCAGTCAAGGCAAATAAATTACTATATCCACTTTGATTCTCGAATATGAATACTGCTCGCACGATTATCAGATCAAACCACTGCGACAGCGTTCATACATTCCCCTGCAGATACCGGGAAATATGTACCGTTATCGAACGGAAATATCTCGGATGGATCACTGTCCGAAAAGAGAAAACTGAAACGATTCCGGTACAAAAACACGGATCTTGATCCGATAAAAATCGGTGAAAAACAGGGGTCTTGAAAAAAATGTGTTTTGGAGGTGAAAAGATGTAGCAAGACAAAAAAAGGCAGTCTGATACTGCAACTACAATTTTTTGATACCTGCCCCCACTTTCAGGAAAGGTATCAATCATCAAATCAGGAAGGAGGGATCATATTGTCCGAGCATTTTTTGAAAGTCGGAGAAGTTGCTGAAATTCTCGGCATCTCCAAATCCTACGCCTATAAAATCGTTCAGCGTCTGAATGAAGAACTGAAGGCAAAAGGATTCATTACCATTTCCGGACGGGTCAATAAACAATATTTTTTAGAAAAGACCTGTTACGGCGCAGCCGAAATCAAAGAAAGGATGTGAGAATATGGCTGTATACAAAGAAGAAAAGACTAACACGTGGCGGGCCGTATACCGCTACACCGATTGGCAGGGTAAACGCCGCCAATCTCAGAAGCGCGGCTTCGCAACAAAACGCGAAGCACAGGCATGGGAACGGGAACAACTAAACAAAGCGACCGCTGATCTGGATATGACCTTTGCGAGCTTCGTTGCTATTTACAGCGAGGATATGAAAACCCGGCTGAAAGAAAACACATGGCACACAAAGGAGCATATTTTGCGGACAAAAATCCTGCCGTACTTCGGAGATCGCAAAATCAGCGAGATCCAGCCGAAGGATGTGATCGCCTGGCAGAACGCGATGCTCAAGACAAAGGATAAAACCGGAAAACCTTATTCCCCGGTTTATCTGAAAACACTGCACAACCAGCTTTCCGCTGTGTTCAATCATGCCGTGAAGTTTTACGGACTTTCCGTGAATCCCGCGGCGAAAGTTGGTAATATGGGCAAAGCCAAGGGAAAAGAAATGCAGATCTGGACGCAGGAAGAATACAAGAAGTTCTCTTATGTCATGATGGACAAGCCGATATCGTTTTACGCCTTTGAGGTTTTGTATTGGTGCGGCATTCGCGAAGGAGAACTGTTGGCGTTAACCCCGGCAGATTTCGATTTTGAGCGCGGTACGGTATCAATAACAAAATCGTATCAGCGTATCGACGGCCGCGACGTCATTACCGATCCGAAAACACCGAAAAGCAATCGTGTGATCAAAATGCCGGATTTTCTTGTGGATGAGATCCGTGATTATATCCGTCAGCTTTACGGGATCAAACCGAAAGATCGGCTGTTTGAAATCTCAAAAAAATATCTGCATCG
>JAFSYM010000139.1 GCA_017450005.1 Clostridia bacterium | reverse complement strand
CTTGGCCTATTTCGGTCAATGTTCATGACAACAATAGCGTTTTGCGTTTTCAGTAAAACGATTTTTGCCGTGCGCCATAAAGGCGCACACAATCAGAATCAAGGCAAAAACGTTATCCCACAAAAAACCGTGAAGATCGTTACAAAGGAGGCGTTACGCTGACAACGGCTGCATCTTGTTTTAGTGAAAGCGTGAGAAATCCTTACATATGTATTTTTCAAATTGCTTCTTGCAATACTCTTTCTTTTGCCCCGTTTTTTTATCTTTTCTGTTTCCGTTAAACCAGATACTGTGCCTACCAGCGTTTTTCCCATTCTTGTTTGTAACGCACTCCCGAAGAAATTTCTCAGAAGAGAGAATCCACATCAAATCTAACCGCTCGGAATAAAACACAAAGTAAAAGTTTGGCGTCAACTCATGATTGATTGCGGCAAAGAGGGCAGCATCACCATCTAATACCTCATTCGATCGTGCTTTAATCTGTATTTCGATAAAAGTACCATCTTCTTTCTTGATAACGCAGTCAACGCCGTGATCATCCACTAATGGAAGGTATACATCCAGTCCTTCCATTAGCATCTTCCCTACAAGATTGTACTCCATCCTTTTTCCAAACCCGGCAGAATGCCTGAAAGAAACACCCATTTTTCTTCCACCTCTTCATCATAGCCCTATTCTTTGAAATTCTGCATATTCCTAAGTTTAATAATATCACAGCCGTTCGCAAAAGTCCACTTCTGAAAAGACGCGATCATGTGTCCCTGGCGTAGTCGTTGTAAACGCAGCAATCTTCCGCTGATGCCATGACAGGCAGAGAGATTCCCGCGCACTGCGCGCTCGAAATGACACGTTGGCGATTTTGTCCGTTGGTTAAAAGGCTTTGCCTGCGATTGAATACCTGTTTTTTGCGGGGACTTCGTCCCCGTCGGGCGGTCATGCCCGCCCCTACGAACGGCAATGTACCGGCATCCTGCCCGCACGCGGGACGATGCGGGCATCGTCCCTTACGCAAAACGTATCGGAGACGCCGTGTAGGGAACGCATATATGCGTTCCGCTCCTGCCCGGCCGCAGGCAAAACCTGAAACGAACGAACAAAAAAACCGCTGTCATTGCGAGCGCAGCGAAGCAAGCCGTCACCCCGAAAAAACGTTCAGACAGGAACAGGGGGCGCGGGTGTCCGGTGGACACCTCTGCCGAAGGCAGAAGCGCCGACCGAGCCGGCAGGCGAGACACGGATTGCTTCGTCGCTAAAGCTCCTCGCAAAGACAATTTAATATTTGCACATGTACTGACGGAAAAGGCATTATCTCGAACAAACGGGCGGTCATGCCCGCAAAAACGCAGAAGCACGCAGGCAAAACCTGAAACGAACGAACAAAAAAACCGCTGTCATTGCGAGTGCAAGCGAAGCAATCCGTCACCCCGAAAAAACGTTCAGACAGGAACAGGGGGCGCGGGTGTCCGGTGGACACCTCTGCCGAAGGCAGAAGCGCCGACCGAGCCGGCAGGCGAGACACGGATTGCTTCGTCGTTAAAACTCCTCGCAATGACGGTTCATTTCATGCACATGCGACGCCGGAAACGGCATCTTGCCTGCACGCGGGACGATGTGGGCATCGTCCCCTACGGAAGCTATCGGCGATGTTATATATTTATGTAAATTATTTACTATATATATAGCAAAAAAGTCTTGAAAAAAATGCACGGATGTGCTATACTGTATTTATAGTATTGTAAGCTGGAGGATATTGTAATGATCGAGATTTCCGATGCGCTGAAGGCGCTGATCGACGCCCTGCGGGAACCGACGCAAAAAGCTGGATTTTCAGTGTATTACCCGCCGGAATCGCCGCGCGGCGAGTTGCCCGCGGTGACCGAGCGCGACACGCAGTACGTCTCGTTTGCGGGCGACAACAGCACGCTGCGCGTGGAATTTGCCGGCTCGACGATCAGCCTGCTCTATGCCGAGACCACACCGGACGTCGCGCAGAAGGGCGACTTTGCCTGTCTGTCGAAGTCCCTGTTTGAGCCGGAAGCGGCAGAACTGCGGGACGTGAAATACATTGCAGAGGAATTCACGGAGACACTGGGCGCGAAGTTCAGCAGCGGCAAAAAGCCGCAGGTCAAAAAGAAGCCGAACGCTGTGTCGAAATCCGCCGTACGCAACGGTGCTTTCTACGATCTGCCCTCCCTGGGCAACCGGTTCACCGCGATCTATCCGGAGACGCGCGCCGCATTCATGGCCAACATCGACACCTACGGCGAGTTTTTGGCCGATGCGTTTTTCCGCCAGTACGGCACGCCCTTGATTCTGGAAATCGTGCGTGAGAATAACCCGCAGAAGATGAAGAAGCTCTTCAATCTGCTCAACGACATGTACGAGAACGGTGTCAACGACGTGCAAAGCCTGATTGTTGTGACAATTTTCGGCGAGCTGCACAACGACGAGGAAATGATCGCTGCTTGTTCGGACTATATGAGCGACGAGCTGTGGCTCAATGTGCGCAACCTCAACAAGTACCTTGCGTCCTCCTCTTCCAAGAGCGCGCGCATGCGTCTGGACAATCCGCCGCGCTACAAGCCCAAAAAGGCCAAGAAGGCCGGTTTCCTCTCCAATCTGATGGGCGGCGGCGCACCGGGCGGCGGAATAGCGGGCTGATCCCGCGGCCGGCATTCGGCCGGCTGACTACACAATGACACGGCAGAGGGCGCATTTTCGTGCCGCACTGCTTTCGTAAACGGAGGTTTTGGGTTTGGACGATCTGGAAAAGAACGAACAGGAATTGGATCAGGATCTTGAAAATGCACAGCCGGTCGAGATCGCTTTCGAGGAAACGGAAGTGATCGAGGACGACGTGGAAATGATGGACACTGCCGTCGACGAGGAATACGGCGCCGAGCAGATCCAGGTTCTGGAGGGCCTGGAAGCGGTGCGCAAGCGTCCCGGCATGTACATCGGCTCAACAGGTCCGCGCGGCCTGCACCATCTGGTGTACGAGATCGTCGACAATTCCATCGACGAAGCGCTCGCCGGCTTCTGCACGGATATCAACGTGGAGATCTTGCCCGGCAATGTCATCTCGGTGCGCGACAACGGCCGCGGTATCCCGGTCGAGCTGAACGAAAAGCTGGGTCTTCCGTCGGTTACGGTCGTACTGACGGTGCTGCATGCCGGCGGCAAGTTCGGCGGCAGCGGCTACAAGGTTTCCGGCGGTCTGCACGGCGTGGGTTCCTCGGTCGTGAACGCGCTGTCGGAATACCTCGAAGTCGAGGTTTCGCGCGGCGGTCAGGTCTGGGCACAGCGCTTTGAGCGCGGCAACGCCGTCTCGGAGCTGACCAGCATCGGCGAGAGCGACCACACCGGCACGCTGATCCGTTTTAAGGCAGATCCCGAAATCTTTACCGAAACGATCAAGTACGACTTCGGCACGCTCGAAGACAGACTGCGCCAGTCCGCGTTCCTCAACGCGGGGCTGCGCATCACGCTGCGCGATCTGCGCGATAGCGAAAACATCGTCGAAAAAGAGTACTGCTACGAGGGCGGTCTGTCGAGCTTTGTCGACTACCTGCTCAAGAGCCGTCCGAGTCTCTCGCCCCTGCATGAGCACCCGATCCACTTCAGCGTGGTCAAAGAGGACAAGGAGGCCGAAATCGCGCTGCTGTACAGCAACAGCTACAACGAAATCATCTATTCCTTTGCCAACAACGTGCAGACCGTGGACGGCGGTACGCACGAGACAGGCTTTAAGACGGCGCTCACGCGCGTGTTCAACGACTACGGACGCAAATACGGCTTCCTCAAGGACGCCGACAAAAACCTCAGCGGCGACGACTGCCGCGAGGGTCTGATCGCCGTCATCAGCGTCAAGCTCACCGAAGCGCAGTTTGAGGGGCAGACCAAGGGCAAGCTCGGCAATACCGAGATCACCCCGCTGGTTTCCGGCGTCGTCTGCGACAAGCTGATGACCTATTTCGAGGAAAACCCGCAGGTTGCCAAGGCGATCTTCTCCAAGGCGCTGGATGCCTCCCGGGCGCGTGAAGCCGCCCGCAAGGCGCGCGACCTCGCCCGGCGCAAGAGCGCGCTCGAGGGCAACTCCATGCCCGGCAAGCTCGCCGACTGCACCGAAAAGAGTTCCGAGTTTACTGAAATCTACATCGTCGAGGGCGATTCCGCCGGCGGCTCCGCCAAGGACGGCCGCGACCGCCAGTACCAGGCGATCCTGCCGCTGTGGGGCAAAATGCTCAACGTCGAGCGCGCGCGTATCGACAAGGTGATCGGCAACGACAAGTTAGCGCCGGTCGTCACGGCGCTGGGCACCGGCATCGGCGAGGAATTCAATCTCGATAAACTGCGCTATGACAAGGTTATCATCATGGCCGATGCCGACGTTGACGGCGCACACATCCGCACGCTGCTGCTGACGTTCTTCTTCCGCTACATGCGCCCGCTGATCGAAACCGGACACGTCTACATCGCCCAGCCGCCGCTGTTCAAGGTGAGCAAGGGCAAAAAGTTCGCCTATGCGTTCTCCGACGAGGAGCGCGATCAAAAGATCGAGGAGCTCGGCGGCGGATGCGATATCCAGCGCTACAAAGGTCTGGGCGAAATGGATCCCGAACAGCTTTGGGAAACCACCATGGACCCGCAGACGCGCATCATGCTGCGCGTGACACTCGCCGATGCGATGGTAGCGGATGAAACGTTCTCGCTGCTGATGGGCGACGCAGTCGAGCCGCGGCGCGAATTCATCATGCAAAACGCAAAATTCGTCCAGAATCTGGACATTTAAGAAGGGAGGCGGCGTAAGAAGTGAAAAAGAACAATCCCGATGAGCAGAGAAAACACGAAGAATTCCGTGAACATCTGGCCAATCAAAAAATCATCAACGTCGATCTCGACCGCGAAATGCGCAAGTCCTTCCTGGATTATTCGATGTCGGTCATCGTGTCGCGCGCACTGCCCGACGTGCGCGACGGACTCAAGCCCGTACACCGCCGCATCCTGTATACGATGTACGAAAACAACCTCTATCCCGACCGCGCGTACCGCAAGTGCGCTGATACGGTCGGCTCTGTGCTGGGTCGTTACCATCCGCACGGCGACGCGTCTGTCTACGACGCAATGGTGCGTCTGGCGCAGACGTTCTCCATGCGCTACATCCTTGTCGACGGTCACGGCAACTTCGGCTCCGTTGACGGCGACCCGCCCGCTGCATACCGCTATACCGAGTCGCGCATGAGCAAGATGGCTATGCGCATGCTCACCGATATTGACAAAGATACCGTTGACTTCATGCCCAACTATGACGACCGTCTCAAGGAGCCGGTCGTGCTTCCGAGCCGCTACCCGAACCTGCTGGTCAACGGATCTGTTTCCGGTATCGCTGTGGGTATGGCGACCAACATCCCGCCCCACAATCTGGGCGAAGTGATCGACGGCATGTGCTATCTGATCGACAATCCCGATGCGGAGCTGTATGATCTGATGCAGTACATCCCCGGCCCCGACTTCCCGACGCGCGGCATCATCATGGGCAAGGCGGGCATCCGCGCCGCATACGGCACCGGCAAGGGCAAGGTGACTGTGCGCGCGCGCACCGAAATCGTCGAAAAGAAAAACGGCCGGTTTGAAATCCGCATTACAGAGCTGCCGTACATGGTCAACAAGGCACGGCTGATCGAGAGCATCGCCGACCTGGTCAAAGAACGACGCATCGACGGCATATCTGACGTCAACGACTATTCCTCGCGCAAGGGCATGTACATCTCCGTCGACCTCAAGCGCGAGGCCAATCCGCAGGTAGTGCTCAACCAGCTTTTCTCCTACACGCAGCTGCAGTCCACCTTCGGCGTGATTATGCTCGCGATCGTAAACGGCGAGCCGAAAATTCTCACGCTCAAGGAAATGCTCACGCATTACATCAACTTCCAGTGCGAAGTGGTCGAGCGCCGCACGCGCTTCGATCTGAAAAAAGCACAGGATCGCGCGCATATTCTCGAAGGTTTGCTGACCGCGCTCGATTTCATCGACGAAGTGATCGAGATCCTGCGCCGCTCCAAGTCGATCCCCGAGGGCAAAGAAGCGCTCATGGCGCGGTTCGGGCTCGACGACGTGCAGGCGACGGCCATCGTGCAGATGCAGCTCGGCCGTCTGACCGGCCTCGAACGCATCAAGTTAGAGGAAGAGATGGCGGAGCTGCGCGCAAAAATCGCCGAATACCTCGAACTGCTCGGCAGTCATGAAAAGATTCTCGCGCTGGTCAAAACCGAAGCGCTCGCCATCAAGGAAAAATTCAACGACGAACGCCGCACGGAGATCGTCAACGTGACGGGCGAGATGGACATCGAGGATCTGATTCCGGAGGAGACCTGTGTCTTCACGCTCACCAACATGGGCTACATCAAGCGCATGCCCGCCGACATCTACCAGCAGCAGAACCGCGGCGGCAAGGGCGTCAAGGGTATGACGCGGCGTGAGGAGGACGTGGCGCAAACCATGTTCACCTGCTCCACGCATGACCGCATCCTGTTCTTCACCACCGCCGGCAAGACCTACAGGCTCAAGGGATACGAGATTCCCGAAGCCTCGCGTACCGGCAAGGGCATGAACATTGTCAACATTCTGCCGGTCACCAACGACGAAAAAGTCAGCGCAATGATCCGCGTGCCGCAGGACGACGAGGATAAATATCTGTGCATGATTACGCGCAAGGGCGTCATCAAACGCACCGCGCTGTCGGCATACCGCAACGTGCGCAAGAACGGCCTGATCGCCATCAACCTCGACGAGGGCGACGAGCTCGCGTGGGTCTACGTCACAAGCGGCAGCGACGATTTGCTGGTTGCCACGCGCAACGGTATGGCCGTGCGCTTCAATGAGGAAGACGCGCGTGTCATCGGCCGCACGGCCAGAGGCGTGCGCGCAATCCAGCTGCGCGGCGACGACGAGGTCGTCGGCATGGCCGTGCTCGAGGAGGGCAAGACGGTATTGACCGTCAGCGAGACCGGTTACGGCCGCCGCAGTCAGCCGGACGACTACCGCAGGCAGTCGAGAGGCGGTGTCGGCACGATCAACTACCACACCAAGAAATACGGCAAGGTTGCCGCTCTCGCCGTTGTCGACGGCAGCGAGGACGTGATCCTGATCGCGTCCGACGGCATCATCATCCGCATCCCCGCCGGCAGCATCAGCACATTTGCGCGTCCGTCCAAGGGCGTGCGCGTGATGCGCGTGAGCGAGGGCGAAAAGCTGGCGACGCTGACGATCGTCGCGCACGAAGAGGATGAAACGGACGAGACGGATTTGCCCGCCGAAGCTGAATCGGCCGACACTGCATCTGTTGAGGCCGAATCTGTTGAGGCCGAATCCGCTGAAACGGAAACAACCGACCCGACCGAATAATCCGACCGCCGACAATGAACTGCCAACTGCCTAATTACCAACTGCCAACTACCTAACTGCCAACTACCTAATTACCAACCATCTGACTGCAAGGAGGTTTTTGCTTGAATATTGCATTGATTGCACATGATGCGAAAAAGGAACTGATGGTACAATTCTGCATTGCCTACTGCGGTATTCTCAGCCGCCACAAACTGCTGGCAACCGGCACGACCGGCAAGCTCGTCAGCGAAGCGACCGGACTGGAAATCCACCGGCTTCTGGCCGGTTCGCAGGGCGGCGATCAGCAGATTGCCTCGCTGATTGCCTGCAACGAGATTGACCTGCTGATTTTGTTCCGCGATCCGCTCACGCCCAAGCCGAACGAACCGGATGAGGCGGGACTGATGCGCCTGTGCGACGTGCACAGCATCCCTGCCGCAACCAACATTGCCACTGCCGAGGCGCTGATCCACAGTCTGAGCCGCGGCGATCTCGACTGGCGCGAGCTGGTGAGGGCGAAATAATCCATTCTGTAAAGGGAGAACGCTATGGCTCTGATTACGAAGGCTGTCAAGGGCACGCAGGATACGCTGCCGACGGTCAGTTATAAAAATCAATTTGTCGAAGAAACCATGATGCGCATTGCGCACAATTTCGGATTTCATGAAATCCGCACGCCTGTGTTTGAGCACACCGAGCTGTTCCAGCGCGGCGTAGGCGACACCACCGACGTGGTTCAAAAAGAAATGTACACCTTCGAGGACAAGGGCGGCCGTTCGATCACGCTGCGCCCGGAGGGTACCGCAGGCGCGGTGCGCGCGTTCCTCGAGCACGGTTTATTCAATGAGGCCATGCCGCAAAAGGTCAGCTACCTGACCTCCTGCTACCGCTACGAAAAGCCGCAGGCAGGCCGTCTGCGCGAGTTCCACCAGTTCGGCGTGGAATGCTTCGGCGCCGCGGCGCCGGGCGCGGATGCGGAGCTGATCGGACTGGCGCAGTCGATCTTTGACGCGCTTGAGATCGAGGATCTGTCGCTGGAGATCAACTCCATCGGCTGCCCCACCTGCCGCAAGCAGTATCACGCTGCGCTGAAAGCGTACTTCAAGGTGCGGGAGACAGAGCTTTGCGACACATGCCGCGAGCGGCTCGAAAAGAATCCCATGCGTATCCTCGACTGCAAGAGTCCCGTTTGCAGCGCAATCGCAGCCGACGCGCCCGTCGTACTCGATTACCTGTGCGACGAGTGCAGGACACACTTCGACGCGGTGCAGGCGCATCTCGACGCCATGATGATCCCCTATTCGATCAATCCGCGTATCGTCCGCGGCCTCGACTACTATACGCGCACGGTGTTCGAGTTCGTCTCGGACAGCATCGGCGCACAGGGCACCGTCTGCGGCGGCGGCCGGTACGACGGACTTGTTGAAGAGCTGGGCGGCCCGCATACGCCGTCTCTGGGCTTCGCGCTCGGCATCGAGCGGCTGCTGCTGGTCATGCACAGCCAGGGCATCGAATTCCCGGAGCCCGACCCCTGCACGCTCTATATCGCCACGATGGGCGAGCGCGCCGCGCGGGAGGCTTCGTCGATCGCGCAGAGCCTGCGCGGTGAGGATTACCGCGTGGAGTGCGACATCTGCGACCGTTCTCTGAAGGCGCAGATGAAATATGCCGGCAAGCTCGGTGCACGGTTTACACTCGTGCTCGGCGACGACGAGATCGACAAGGGCGTATATGCACTCAAGAATATGAAGACCGGCACGAGTACGCAGATCGCTGCCGATGATTTTATAGAAGAGTTTATGGAAACGGCCGATCTCGATACAGAGACCCATTTGCGTGAGATGTTCGGCTTGGGAGGGGACAACTGATGGATTTTATGACAGGTCTGAAACGTACAATGTATTGCGGCGAGCCGCGTCTGGCGGACGCCGGAAAAGAAATCACTGTAGCCGGCTGGGTACAGCGTCAGCGCGATCTGGGCGCGTTGATCTTTATTGATCTGCGCGACCGCACAGGCATTTTGCAGCTTGCGTTCGACGAGAGCACCGACCGTGCGATTTTTGAAAAGGCATTCGCCGCACGCAACGAATTTGTTCTTATGGCAAAGGGCGTCGTGCGTGAGCGTTCGTCCAAGAATACAGAAATTCCCACGGGCGAGGTCGAGTTGGAAGTGACCGATCTGCGTGTGCTTGCCAAGAGCGAGACGCCGCCCTTCGAGATTATTGAAAACTGCCCCACCTCGGAGCTGACGCGCCTGAAGTACCGTTACCTCGACCTGCGCCGCCCCGATCTGCAGCGTAATATTCTGCTGCGGCACAAGGTGGCCAAGGTCACGCGCGACTACTTTGATGAAAACGGCTTCGTCGAAATCGAAACGCCGATCCTCATCCGCTCCACCCCTGAAGGCGCCCGCGATTTTCTCGTCCCCAGCCGCATTCACAAGGGCGAGTTCTATGCGCTGCCGCAGTCGCCCCAGCTTTACAAACAGCTTTCCATGGTGGCGGGATTCGACCGCTATATGCAGATTGCGCGCTGCTTCCGCGACGAGGATCTGCGCGCTGACCGCCAGCCGGAGTTTACGCAGGTTGACCTGGAGATGTCCTTCGTGGATGTGGAAGACGTGCTTGCCATCGGCGAGGGGTACATCCAGCGTCTGTTCAAGGACGTGCTGGACGTGGAAATTCCCATGCCCCTGCCCCGCCTGACGTACAAAGAGGCCATGGAGCGTTACGGCTCCGACAAGCCCGACACGCGGTACGGTATGGAGCTGTATGACCTGACCAACGTCGTCCGCAATTGCGGTTTCGGCGTGTTCACCGGCGCAATCAATGCCGGCGGCTCCGTGCGCGGCATCACTGCCAAGGGCGCGTTTTCGACCCTCACGCGCAAGGAAGTGGACAAGCTGACCGAAATGGTCAAGGGCATCGGCGCAAAGGGTCTTGCGTGGGCAAGACTCGGCGAAGACGGCACCGTCTCCTCTTCGTTCGCCAAATTCCTCACCGAGGATGAAAACCGCGCGCTGCTTGAAAAAGCAGGCGCAGAGCCGGGCGACGTGGTGCTGATCGTCGGCGATGCCAAAAACGCGCTGGTGCTGTCCGTACTGGGCGCATTGAGACAGGAAGTGGCCAAAAAGCTCGGCATCGTGCCGAAGGGCCAGTTCAATTTCCTGTGGATCACGGAATTCCCGTTCTTCGACTGGGACGAGGATCTGCAGCAGTTTGTGGCCATGCACCATCCCTTTACCGCGCCGCTGGACGAATGTCTGCCGTACCTCGAAAGCGACAAGGCAAAGGTGCGCGCCAAAGCGTATGACCTGGTGCTCAACGGCATCGAGCTGTCCTCCGGCTCCATCCGTATTACCAATCCCGAATTGCAGGGACGCATCTTCAAGCTGCTCGGTCTTTCCGATGAGGAAGCGCACGAGAAGTTCGGCTTCCTGACCGACGCTTTCCGCTACGGCGCACCGCCGCACGGCGGCATGGGTCTGGGTCTGGACCGCATCGTCATGCAGATGCTTTCCTGCGAGAGTCTGCGCGACGTGATCGCCTTCCCCAAGGTGCAGAACGCATCTGAACCGATGACCGAATGTCCTGCCCGCGTCGACGACGTGCAGCTTGACGACCTCGGCATCGCGCTGCAGAAGCCGGAAGAATAATTCGATAGAAAGACCGCTGTACTTTTTCACGGTACAGCGGTTTTTGTTTATTCCGGCGTCGTGCTTGTTCTATCTTCCCTTCTCCTGCCGACGCTTGTCGTTGATGATTTTGACATGTTCTTCTGTAATCAATGCTACGCCGTTTTCCTTCGCCCACGCCACACAGCCGTTGAGCACGGTTTTGAGGAAGGGACGCGGCACTTTAACGAAGCACTGCAGCGCAGCATCTGTGAACTGCACAGTATCATCGCAGCGATTGGCGGCATAACGGATCGCGGATATATCCGTCTCTTTCGGCGCGGGAATCGGTTCGGCCACAGGTTTTTTAAACCGCGGGAACGGTGTGTACCAGAAGTTCGTCGAGTCACGGTAGCCGTAATCGACCGGCACAGGCGGAAAACTGCTCTTCGTCACCCCGTTCACGATCGCATCATAGTATTCCGGCTTCATCAATATTTTGTCGATTTTCAGGATGAAATGCGCGCCGTACTTCGACGTGATGCCGTTGAAATCATTGTACGGACCGGGATGACCGTCGTCGATGTCTACGGCAGAAAACCGGTCGGCATGCTCGAGTGCGCTGTCCCATGTGCACTCGAACACCTGAAACGCTTCGGCAATGATCTGCGGCCGATCTTTATCCGCAGGATCGGCCTGACCGTCTTCCATCGTGAAGCGGTTTTCCTTCATCTTTTCATCCGACGGGCCGGGGTAACCGAGCCGCACCGCCTCTTTGAATGATTTCCGGTCATCCGGAATGAAATTCAGCGCACATTTGCCGCGCTGCAGCAGATTGCGGCACGTGTTGGATGTGTTGCGGCATTCAAGCAGCATCGCATAGCGGCCCTTGCCTGCAATATAATACGGAAAGCAGAGCGAGTATGAACCGATATTCAGACTTCCGTCGTCGTTCACCGTGCTGATGCAGACTGTCGGCATCGGGAAGAAAGACGATGTCTGATAAAAATTATCGACGATGCGCAGATCTTTAAAAGAGCTCATGGCTGTTCTCCTTCTTTTTCGCTGTTCACGGATTTTTGTGGGATAAGATGAAGCTTTCCCTGATTGTCATTGCGAGCGCCTTTATGGCGCGCGGCAATCCGTACTCCTTGCTTTTGTTTTTACGCTCTGCTGGGGGAACGGATCGCCGCGGTCGG
>JAFSYM010000138.1 GCA_017450005.1 Clostridia bacterium | reverse complement strand
CTTGGCCTATTTCGGTCAATGTTCATGACAACAATAGCGTTTTGCGTTTTCAGTAAAACGATTTTTGCCGTGCGCCATAAAGGCGCACACAATCAGAATCAAGGCAAAAACGTTATCCCACAAAAAACCGTGAAGATCGTTTTTATTTCAGTACCTTTTTGAGATATTGTCCGGTCAGGGAATCGGGGACTTGCGCCACTTCCTCCGGCGTGCCGCAGGCCACGATCTCGCCGCCGCGGTTGCCGCCGCGCGGTCCGAGGTCGATCACGGTATCGGCCGTCTTGATGACGTCGAGATTGTGCTCGATCACCACGACTGTATTGCCCGCCTCGACGAACGTTTGCAGCACGTCGATCAGCCGGTGCACGTCGGCGGTGTGCAGACCGGTGGTCGGCTCGTCCAGAATATACAGCGTGCGTCCCGTCGCGCGTTTGGACAGCTCCGTGGCGAGCTTGACGCGCTGCGCTTCACCGCCGGAGAGTGTGGTGGACGACTGCCCGAGCTTGATGTAGCCAAGGCCCACGTCAAACAGGGTTTTGATTTTGCGGTAGATTTTCGGAATCGGCTCAAAGAAAGCCATGGCCTCTTCCACCGTCATATCCAGTACTTCAAAGATATTCTTGCCCTTGTAGCGCACTTCGAGCGTTTCGCGGTTGTAGCGCGCGCCGTGGCACACGTCGCACGGCACGTAGATGTCCGGCAGGAAGTGCATTTCAATCTTGACAATGCCGTCGCCCTGGCATGCCTCGCACCGGCCGCCCTTGACGTTGAAGGAGAAGCGGCTGCCGGTGTAGCCGCGGCGTTTGGCGTCGGTGGTCGAGGCGAACAGGTCGCGGATATCGGCGAACACGCCCGTATACGTGGCGGGATTGGAACGCGGCGTGCGGCCGATGGGCGACTGGTCGATGTCGATCACCTTGTCCAGATGCTCGATGCCGCGCATTTCGCGGTGTTTGCCCCAGAAGGTTTTGGCGCGGTTGAGCTCCGACGAGAGCCGTTTATACAGGATCTCGTTGACGAGCGAAGATTTGCCGCTGCCGGAAACGCCGGTCACGCAGACAAACTCGCCGAGCGGAATCGTTACGTCGATGTTTTTCAGATTGTTTTCCGCGGCGCCGAGGATCTGCAGCGTCTTGCCGTTTCCCGTGCGGCGTGTTTCGGGCACGGGGATCTTTTTCCGGCCGGAAAGATACTGCCCCGTAATGGACTGCGGACAGGCCATGATGTCCTGCGCGGTGCCCTGCGCGACGACTTCGCCGCCGTGGATGCCCGCGCCCGGACCGATATCCACGATGTGATCTGCCGCGAGCATGGTCTCTTCGTCGTGTTCGACGACGATCAGCGTATTGCCGAGGTCGCGCAGATTGCGCAGCGTGCCGAGCAGTTTTTCGTTGTCGCTCTGGTGCAGGCCGATGCTCGGCTCATCCAGAATATACAGCACGCCCATCAGAGACGAACCGATCTGCGTCGCCAGGCGGATGCGCTGGCTCTCACCCCCGGACAGGGTAGCCGACGTGCGCGAGAGCGTCAGATAATCGAGGCCGACGCTCACGAGAAAATGCAGGCGGCTGCGGATTTCCTTGAGAATCAGACGCGCAATGCGCATCTCCCGTTCGGACAGCGTGAGCGTGTCCAGAAATCCGAGCGCGTCCGAAATCGACATCTGTGTAAAGTCGTAAATATTGATCCCGCCGACCGTGACGCTCAGAATCTCCGGCTTCAATCTCGATCCGCCGCATTCCGGACACGGCTGCGCGGTCATATACTGCTCAATTTCGGCACGGGACCAGTCGCTCTGCGTTTCGCGGTAACGCCGCTCTAAATTCGGAATGATCCCCTCAAACGGCGCGTTATAGCTGCCGGAGCCGTATTCGCTTTTGCGCTGCATGGCGAGTTTTTTTGTGCCGGTGCCCCACAGCAGTGCATCCAGCGCTTCAGGCTTCCATTTGCAAAGTGGCGTTTCCATCGTAAAGCCGTATTCTTTCGCCAGCGCTTCAAGATACATCTGCACAATCGTGCCGCCGTCGGGGTATGACCAGCCGCTTACCTGCAGCGCGCCCTGCTTGAGCGAGCGCTTCTTGTCGGGCAGAACAAGGTCGGGGTCGACCTTCATGAAGATGCCCAGACCCGTGCACTTCGGGCACGCGCCGAAGGGATTGTTGAACGAGAAGCTGCGCGGCTCCAGCTCGCCCAGACTCACACCGTGATCGGGGCAGGCGTAGTTCTGCGAGAACAAAACCTCTTCGCCGTCAATCACGTCCAGCAGCACAAGGCCACCGGAGAGTGACGACGCCGTTTCGACCGACTCGGCCAGACGCGAGCGGATGTCGCTCTTGAGCACCAGACGGTCGACAACCACTTCGATATTGTGCTTTTTGTTTTTGTCCATCGGGATTTTTTCGCCCAGGTCATAGAGAATGCCGTCCACGCGCACGCGGACAAAGCCGCTCTTACGCTGGTTTTCCAGTTCCTTGACGTACTCGCCCTTGCGTCCGCGCACAATCGGCGCAAGAATCTGAAACTTTGTGCGTTCAGGGTACGTCATAATCCTGTCAACAATATCGTCCACTGTCTGCCGCGTGATCTCACGTCCGCAGACCGGACAGTGCGGCACGCCCACACGCGCGTACAAAAGCCGCAAATAGTCGTAGATTTCCGTCACGGTGCCGACCGTGGAACGCGGGTTTTTGGATGTTGTTTTCTGGTCGATGGAAATGGCAGGGGAAAGGCCCTCGATCAGATCGACGTCCGGCTTTTCCATCTGGCCGAGGAACTGCCGTGCGTAGGAGGAGAGCGACTCTACATATCGCCGCTGTCCCTCGGCATAGATCGTGTCGAAGGCGAGCGAGGATTTGCCGGAGCCGGACAGTCCCGTAAACACGATCAGCTTGTCCCGCGGGATGGTGATGTCGATATTTTTCAGGTTGTTGGCGCGTGCGCCCTGTATGGTCAGATTCATTTACTGTTCCTCAGCTTTTCAATTTTATCGCGCAGATACGCGGCGTGTTCAAATTCCAGAATTTTTGCCGCGGCACGCATTTCGGCAGTCAGCGCCGCAATCAGTTTTTCTTTTTCGACCCTGCTCATGCGTTTGCCGGGTTCTTTCTTATCGCTGCGGCTGATTTCCAGAATATCGCGCACGTCCTTGCGGATCGTCTTCGGCGTGATGCCATGCGCTTCGTTGTAGGCCTGCTGCTTGCTGCGGCGGCGCTCTGTCTCGCGGATCGCGCTCTCCATCGAGGGCGTGACGGCGTCGGCATACATGATGACCGTGCCGTCCGCGTTTCGTGCGGCGCGGCCGATCGTCTGAATCAGCGACGTTTCCGAGCGCAGGAACCCCTCCTTGTCCGCGTCGAGGATCGCCACGAGCGAAACCTCGGGGATATCCAGTCCCTCGCGCAGCAGGTTGATGCCGACCAGCACGTCGAACTCGCCCAGACGCAGGTCACGGATGATCTCCATGCGCTCGATCGTGTCGACGTCGTAGTGCATATAGCGTACCCGGATGCCGTAGTCGTCGAGATAATCGGTGAGCGACTCGGCCATTTTTTTTGTCAGCGTTGTGACCAGCACGCGCTCTTTTCGCTCGATACGCAGGTTGATTTCGGAAATCAGATCCTCAATCTGTCCGTCGGTGGGCTTGACGAAAATCTGTGGGTCCAGCAGTCCCGTAGGACGGATGACCTGCTCGGCGATGCACAGACTCTTTTCACGCTCGAAGGGGCCGGGCGTGGCGGAAACGAAAATTTTCTGCCCGACCTTGCTGTAAAACTCATCGAACGTCAGCGGCCGGTTGTCGAACGCGGACGGCAGACGGAAGCCGAACTCCACAAGGCTTTCCTTGCGCGAGCGGTCGCCGCCGTACATGGCGCGCACCTGCGGGAGCGTGACGTGCGACTCGTCGACAAAGAGAATGAAGTCGTTCGGGAAGTAGTCGAGCAGCGTAAACGGCGGAGCCCCCGGTTTGCGGTCGGACATGATGCGCGAATAGTTTTCGATGCCCTTGCAAAAGCCGGTCTCGCGCAGCATTTCAATATCGTATTCCGTGCGCTGGCGGATGCGCTGTGCCTCCAGCAGCTTCCCGGCGGCGGTGAACTCCGCTTCACGCCGCTGCATTTCTTCGTAGATTTGCGTGATGGCGCGCTCCATCTTTTCGGGAGAAACGACGTAGTGCGAAGCGGGGTAGATCGCCACGTGCGAGAGTGCGGTTTTTACCTCGCCCGTGAGGGCGTTGATTTCACTGATGCGGTCGATCTCGTCGCCGAAGAACTCGATGCGGAACGCGTTTTCGTTGGAGTAGACGGGGAAGACCTCGACCGTATCGCCGCGCACGCGAAACTTGTTGCGCGTGAAGCTCACGTCGTTGCGCTCATACTGGATCTCGATGAGCTTGGCGATCAGCGCGTCGCGCGATTTTTCCATGCCCGGCCGCAGGGAAATGACCATGCTGCGGTAGTCGATCGGGTCGCCCAGGCTGTAAATACAGGAGACGCTGGCCACAATAATCACGTCTCGACGCTCGGACAGCGCGGACGTGGCGGAGTGGCGCAGCTTGTCGATTTCATCGTTGATGGCGGAATCTTTTTCAATATAGGTATCGGTTGTGGCAATATACGCCTCCGGCTGATAATAGTCATAGTAGCTGACAAAATACTCGACCGCGTTTTCCGGAAAGAACTCACGAAATTCCGAACAAAGCTGCGCAGCAAGCGTCTTGTTGTGCGCGAGGATCAGCGTCGGGCGGTTTGCCTTTGCGATGATGTTGGCCATCGTGAACGTTTTGCCCGAACCGGTCACACCGAGCAGTGTCTGTTCGCTGTATCCTTTTTGCAGTCCTTGTGTCAGCGCTTCGATTGCCTGCGGCTGATCGCCCATCGGCTCGAACGGCGCATGCAGAACAAAATGATCCATACAAATACCTCGTTGAATACCTCTTTACAAAAACAGCGGTTGAAAGCGCGGCTGCGTGGCCATGGAGAAACACTCCGCACCTGCCGCAATCAGATGGTCGACCAGACGGATATTGACGCCGGAGAATAAGGCGGCAACTTCCTGCGTTGCCCGCACGTCCGACGCGGAGGGCGCAGGCACGCCGCCCGGATGATTGTGCGCGAGCGCCGCATAGACCGCGCCGGTACGCAGCGCCGTTTCCATCAGTTGCCGTTTATCGACTTGAAGATGTGTGACGCTGCCCGAGTTCAGCCGGCTGCACTGCAAGAATTTGCCGGCCGCGTCGAAGGACAGCAGCAGTACGCACTCGTTCTTTTCGCCGATGAATTGCGTGCGCACGTATTCCCGCAGCAGATCGCGGTCGGTGAAGCTGAAACGCTCCGACGTTTGTGCGCACGAATAGCGTCGCGCGAGCTGCGGCAGAATCTTTAAAAACACAGCGGAATACTGTCCGATACCGGGCACCTTGACCAGCTCCTCAACCGGTGCGTCCAGGACGGCGGCGAGCGAACCGAACCGATCAATCAATGCGTGCGCGGTCACATTGGTGTCGCCCTGCGGTTTGGTGTAAAACAGCAGCAGTTCGAGAACGTTGTGATCCGAAAACCCGTTCAGCCCGCTTTGCAGGAAAAGGTTGCGCACACGGTCGCGGTGATTGGCATGCGGATGAACAGGTTTGGTTTCAGACATGGTTTCAGCGCCTTTCCGGTTTAGCATTAGTTATTCCGCCAGGTGGACGGTGAAAAGATCATCAGAATCGGGAACAGCTCCAGTCTGCCCGCCAGCATATCAAAGGACAGCAGCAGCTTGGACGCGTCGGTGAACAGATAATAGTTTCCGGCCGGTCCGACAATGCTCAGACCTGGCCCGATGTTGTTGATACAGGCGGATACCGCCGTAAAGTTCGTGACCAGATCAAAATTATCAAAGACGGCCAGCAGCAATATCGAGGCGGCCACCAGGAAGGTATACGCAATCAGATAGGACGCGGTTCCGCGCACGGTTTCTTCGTCCACGCGCTTGCCGTCGGTGCGGATCACGTTGACCGACCGCGGGTGCAGCATCAGCCGCACCTCGCGCACGAACGTTTTCATCAGCAGCATGATGCGCCCGACTTTCAGACCGCCGCCGGTAGAGCCTGCGCACGCGCCGATAAACATCAGCAGCACCAGGATCGACCGGGAAAGGATCGGCCACTGGTTGAAGTCTGCCGTGGAGAATCCGGAGGTGGAGATTACGCTCAACACCTGGAAAACCGAAAAGCGGAATGTTTGCGACACGCCGGAATACAGATGCCGCGTGTCGATCATGATCGCCGCTGTCGCAAGCGCAACGATCGACAGGAACCAGCGCAGCTCCGAGTTTTTGGCAACGGTGCGGAACTGCCGCATCAGAAGCAGGAAGAAGAGATTGAAGTTGAGACTGAACAGCAGCATGAACACGCTGATCACGCCGTCCACGTAGGCGCTGTGATAGTGCGCTATGCTGTCGTTCCAGATGCCGAAACCGCCGGTACCGGCGGTGCCGAACGCGTTGCACAACGCATCGAACAGCGGCATGCCGCTCAACAGCAGCAGGGCGGCCTCGATCAGCGTGAGCGCGATGTAGATCAAGTAGAGGATGCGCGCCGTTTCCTTGACGCGCGAGACGAGCTTGCCCACTGTGGGCCCGGGTACCTCCGCGCGCATGACGTGCATCAGCCGCACCGAACGCTCGTTGGACTTCGGCAGTACAGCCATGGTAAAGACCAGCACGCCCATGCCGCCGATCCAGTGCGTAAAGCTGCGCCAGAACAGGATCGAATACGGCAGCGATTCGATGTCCGTCAGGATGCTCGCGCCGGTTGTGGTGAAGCCGGACACCGTTTCAAACAGCGCGTCGCAAAAATGCGGAATGGCGCCGGAGATCATGAACGGCAATGCGCCGAACACGGAAAGCAGTATCCAGGAAAGGCCGACCACGGCAAAGCCTTCTTTGGCGTAAATGTCGTTTTTTTTCGGCATTTTGAAGGTCAGCAGCGTACCGATGGCGACCAGCAGTACAATCGGGATCAAAAACGCGGTGAGTGTATCTTCGCCATAGATCCAAGTGCACGCCAGCGGCAGAAGCATCAGCAGGCCTTCCACGCGCAGCATCTGCCCGAGCAGATAAAAAACCATTTTGTAGTTCATACGGTCACCTGTTTATCGGCTCAGTCAGCCAGAATATCGCGCAGATCGAGCAGCGCCTGGTTGGTCGTGATGACGATCACGCTGTCGTGCAGCTCAATGGTGTTGTCACCGTGCGGAAAGATTACTTTGTTGGAACGGATGATACAACCGATCAGAATGCCGGGCTTGAGATGCAGTTTCTTGATCGGCACGCCGAACGCGCCGAAGTTTTCCGCCGCGTAGAACTCGATGGCCTCGACCATATTGTCGGCAATCTTATACATTGTGCGCACACTGCTTCCGTCGGAATTGGAGCGCGCGCGCAGATAGGACAGGATATTGCCCATGGCGATATAGCGCGGTGAGACGATGCTTTCCTGACCGAGCGCGGACATCATTTTGACCAGCGACGGACGGTTGACCTTGGTGATCACCTTTTCCACGCGGCTGCCTGCGGCAAACATGGAGATGATGATGTTTTCTTCGTCGATGCCCGTGAGCGTCACGCAGGCGTCCATATTGTCGAGACCCTCTTCCGTCAGCACGTCGCTGTCCGACGCGTCCGCATGGATCACCGTGGCTTTCGGCAGCAGACCGGCAAGCTCGCGGCAGCGCTCGACGTTGATGTCGATGATCTTGACAGACACGCCGATCTCGCCCATGCGTTTGGCGAGGTAATAAGCGATTTTGCCGCCGCCGATAATCATCACGGACTTGACGCGCTTTTTCAGGATGCCGAGCGTCTTGAAAAAGGCGGACAGCTCATTGTGCGAGGCGGCCAGTGTGATGCGGTCGCCCCTTTCCAAGCGGAAGTCGCCGGACGGGATCATGACCTGCTCGCCGCGGATCACCGCGCAGATCAGCACGTCGGAGCGGAACTTGGAGCTGACGTCGCGGATCTGCTGTCCGCACAGGGGATTGCCCTCGCGCAGCGCGATTTCCGCCAGATCCACACGTCCCTTGGCAAAACGCTCGACCTTCATGGCCGAGGGGAACTGAATGATGCGGGAAATCTCGAACGCGGCGTCATATTCGGGGTTGACGAGCATGCTGATGCCCAGCTCATGCCGCATGAAGCTGAACTGCCGCGAATATTCGGGGCTGCGTACGCGGGCGATTGTGTGCCGCGCACCGAGCTTTTTGGAGATCATGCACGCGAGGATGTTCAGCTCATCCGCCTGCGTCACAGAAATAAAAATATCACATTTATCCACGCCGGCTTCCTTCTGGATTTCGCAGTCCGCGCCGCTGCCGACGACGCCGAATACGTCGAAGCGGTTGACCGTTTCCTCCACGAGCTTTGCGTGGGTGTCGATCACCGTAACGTCGTGATCTTCACCGGAGATTTGTTCGGCAAGCGTAGTGCCCAGCTTACCGAGACCAACAATAATAATGCGCATGTTTGATACCCTCATTTATGCGATGAAACGCTCACAGTTACTCTTTCTTTTCGCCGTAGCCGCTGTCATAGCCGTAGCCGTACCCGTAGCCGTAGAAGCCGTATTCTCTGCCGTAGCGCGAACCGTAACGCCGCGAGTAGGCACGTTCGCCGCCGATGGAGACGAGATTGTATACGCACCCGGCAAGCTCTGCCTTGCCCGCGGACAGATCGTCGATGGCGTTGAGAATCTTTTCGGTCGAGCTGTAATCCTCGCGGATGACGAGTACGGCAGCGTCGGCGTAATTGGCCAGAATGGATGCGTCCGTCACCACGCCGGCAGGCGCGGTATCCACGATCACGAAGTCAAATTCGCTGCGCATGGTGCGGATCAGTTTTTCCATCTGCTGCGTAGACAGCAGCTCTGCCGGGTCTGATACTGCGCCGGTGCTTGCCAGCAGAAAGATCTTGTGCCGCTCGACGTAGCGGATCGCCTGTTCGAGCGTGGACGTACCGCTGAGCACGTCCGCAAGACCGTGGCCGCGGTTTTCCTTGCCGACCGACAGGCCGAGATAGCGGCAGATTGCGGGCTTGCGCAGGTCTGCGTCGATCAGCAGCACCGAGTGGCCGTTCTGCGCGAGCGCGATGGCAAGGTTCGCCGACACGGTCGTCTTGCCCTCGCCTTCGGAGGCGCTGGAGATCAGAATGACCTTCTGGTTCTTTTTGCTTGCCAGGTTTTCGATCTTGGTACGGATCGCCTTGTACGTTTCCACGAAGGAGAAGCCGACGTTGCCGGAATTGATGAGCAAACCTCTTTGCGCAAGATTCTTGCCGCTGCGTGTCGCTGTCTTGGCAACCAGACCGAGAATGCGCATATCCAGACGCGCGTGAATATCGTCCGTGCTCTGGATGGTGTTGCGCGTCAGATTCATGACCATAATGGCAATCAGCGCCAGCAGCACGCCGACGAACATGCCGATCATCATATACATCAGCACAGAGATGTTGGCGTTGGCGCGCGTGGCCGCCTCCGGTAGCTCGCAGACCGTGATGCTCGACGCGGGATAGCCGATCTGCTGCACCATCTCGCCGTATTTCTGGATTACGGCCAGCGCCAGATCATAGGACTTTGCCGCGCTTGCCGTTGCAATCGTCATGACGATGATGTTGGTGCCCGCTTCCGTGCGCATGGTCATCGCGGCCTTGACTTCATCCGCCGAGACGTCGAAGGAGCTGGCCTGCGCCACCTTTTCGCACATGGTGCGGCTGCTGAGGATATACTTGTACGTATTCGCCAGCGTGATGGATGCGTTCAGATCGCTGCTGGAGTATGCGTCGCCGCCCTCCGTCGCGGGCTGACGGTTGGAGACCACGAAGGAGATCTTGGACGAATACGTGACGGTTTTGGTGAATTCGGCCGCCGCAAATCCGACAGTGCCGAACACGATAGCCGCCAGCAGGATCAGCCACCATTTGGACAAGATCATTTTGGCAAGATACGCGACGTTGATTTGTGCGCCCCTGCGTTCGTTTTCCGTGTTGCTCATCGTCATTTCCTTTCTCTGTCACAAGGTTTCTCTATCTAAATCGTTTACGATTCCGACGTTACTGCTTGCCCAATAGAATCGTGAATGATTGATGTGCCGGACAAACGGCGCAAGACAAGGAAGAAACCGCAAGGCAGGCTTTCGCCTGTCGAGGATTTCTGACGCAGTATTGCGTCGTTTGGACAAACAGAAATGTTCATGTATTTATTGCGCGAGCAGTAATTCGGCCGCCACGGCCTGTGTCCACTGCCGCATGGAAAAGCGCTGCGAAACATAGTCGCGGTTGGCATGATCCGTGTCGCCCGAAGCGCGCCCGAGCGCATCAAACAGCGCCTGCCGGTCACCTGCAGGGAACAGGCGCGCGTGCGGGAGCTGCAGCTCGCGGTGCGGCGGAATATCGCTGAGCACGAGCGGCAGACCGCAGTATGCCGCCTCAAGCACCGCATACGGCATGCCCTCGGTGCGGCTGGCGGAAAGAAACACGTCCGCCGCGCGGTAATAGACCCCCACGTCCGTTCGCGGACCGAGCAGCCGAATCCAGGATGGAACGCTGCCGTAGCGCGCACACACGGCCTGCTTTGCCGTATCGCCGTGACCGGCGACGCAGATACCCGCCGTATAGCGGTGCGCCGGGTCCAGTTCGTCGAACGCGTCGAGCGCCGTGTCGATACCCTTGATATGAAAATCATAACCGAACAGCAGCACGAGCGGATGCGGCAGATCCGCAAGAGGCGCATTTTCGGCACAGAGCCGGTCGAAGTCCACGCCGTTCGGCACGGTCACGCAGTTCGTAAAGCCGTATTGCGTGAACGCGCGCCGTACGCTCTCGCTGACGCAGATCGTCTTGTCCGCGTGCATCAGCGCGCGCCGCAGTGCGACGCCGTGCGCGGAAAAGTGCGGCGTGCTGTGCGCGTGGTAAACGTGCCGGATTTTTTTGCCGATGCAGCACAGCCGCAGCGGCAGATAAAACGAACGGTCGATGAAATGCGAATGTACGCACGTCACACCGTGCTCCCGGATGATCCGGCGCAGCAGCCGTGTCCTGTCCTTGATCCGATCCGGCAGGAAATACACCGCAAGCTGCGATTGCAGCTGTTCTGCCCAGTCGCGCCCGCGCGCAGCAGACGGAAAAACAAGCACAGCGTCCGTTCCTTTTTCGCGCAGCGCTTCGGCGAGCGATACAACGGACGGGATAAAATTGCCTGCGTACGGGGCGGCGTAATTCATCAGCTCCAGTATACTGCTCATGACGTTTCCTCACGGGACGATGCGCGGCGGTCGTTGATCATGGCGGCGCAGTAGGCGGCCGCGATCACCAGATGCGACTGCACTTTATAGTAGTTGACGATCCCGTACTCAAAGACGAGGAACTGCACCAGCAGCGTGATAAACAGCAGTGCGCTCTTGTGCCCGTTCAGCGTCTGCCGCGCGAGCTTGATAAACAGGTACAGATAGAACCAGTAGTACACGAACAGACCCACAACGCCGAGATCTGCGGCGATCTCCCAGTAGTTGTTGTGGCAGTAGGAGAGTGTGCTGCCGAACGCGCGAACATAATAGGAGAAGTTGTTGATACCGATTCCGAGAAACGGATGCTCGTGCAGGATCGACCGCGCGATGCCGACGTAGAAACTGCGCAGCGAGATGCTGTAGTCCGCGTCGTGGTCGCTCATGAAATACTCGACCATCGTTTCCAGACGCACGCCGATTACCTGATACAACTGCGGCACCTGGAAGATCAGCAGAATGACCAGCGCCGTAACGGCCAGGATCGTAAAAACGCGCAGAACATATTTGCGTGCGCGGAAGTTGAACACAACCAGCATAATCACACCCATACCGCTCATGAAAATAGCCTTGCGTGAGCTGGTCAGTACCACGACAAACACGCTCAGGACGGTCAGCGCGAAATACTTTCGGTTGCCGCGCACAAACGCCAGATAAAAGGATACGATGACGCTGATTGCCATCGACAGCCCGATGTCGTTGGAATTGTAGCCCGTGCCGCGGCCGAGAAAGCCGGAGAACCACTGCGATAACGGCGTGCGCGCGAGCAGATAGACCGCCAGAAACAGACTGGCTGCCAGCAGAATCTGCAGGTAATCGTCCAGCCGATTGTTGTTTCGGATATGCTGGCAAAGACAAAATGTCAGCGCAAAGATCTGTACCATACGCGACAGCGGCAGCATTGTCGTGTCAAAGGACGACGCCCACAAACTCGACAGCAGCGCCAGCAGCAGAAACAGCCCGTACCATATGGTTTGCAGCGGCAGATAAATGTGCCGGTACCAGTTTTGGTCAAGCAGCGTTTCGGCGACCGTTACGCCGATAAACAGGAAAAATACGCCGTAATAATAGTAATTCGTGCCGGATTGGATATTGCCGAAACAGATTACCGCCAGCATGAGCAGAAAGAAGCTGACATTCCAGGCGAACCCCAGAATATCTTCTGCCGAGAAGGCGCGCTTTGCGCCGCGTTTGTTTTCGCGCATGCCGGACTCCTTGTGTATCGTTAAAGTTCAGATGAATGATCGGAAAGCAGATCGGCGAACAGCCGGAAGTTGTCCGCGGTGAAGCGGGACTGCCATGTGCGGAATGCCGCCTCGCGCATGGACTGCGCCTGCCGCATGGCGCGCTCGAGCGTCGATTGCAGAAGCGCGTTGCTGAAATCCGCAGGCAGCACATACCCGTTTTCGCCGTCGCGGATCAGTTCGGTGCAGCCGCCGACGTCCGTGACAACGGCGGGCACGCCGAAAGACAGCGCCTCCATGACCGAGACGGGCAGCCCTTCGCGTGTGCTCAGCAGCACAAACAGATCGACGGGATGCGTGCGGTAAAAATCCAAAACCTGCGTATGCGGCAGCGCGCCCGTGAACCGTGCCGTGATGTTGTCCGGCAAACGCTGCGCGCCCTTTTTCAGCGCGGGCAGCTCCGGGCCGTCTCCGATGTGCGTCCACTCGATCGGCTGCGCCGGATGCATGGCACAGAGCGTCTGCACCAGCCGGTCGAGACGCTTGAGCGGCACCGTCCGCGCGCAGGTCAGCAGCCGGAACGTGCCGTCTGCCGAACCGTTCTGCGGCGCGCCGCCGCCTGTACCGAGAAAGGCGGGACGAATTTTTTGCGCATATGCGGGATAGCGGCTGCGCAAAAAGTCCGCGCCGTTTTGCGAACAGGGATACACCGCGTCGAGCGCTTCCAGAAGCGTTCTGCGGCAGGGAAGATAATTGAGGCGGTTGGCGTACGGGTACAGGTCGTACCCGTGCGCGCGGGAAATCACGCGCGTGACGCGCATGCCGCGCTGCCGCAGCGCCGCGCTCACGCGCACGACCGCAGCGGCCGCGACAAAAAACCAGTAGCCGTACACGACGGTCTCGCTGAAAGCGGAAAAGTCTATTTGCCCGAGAATCGTTTCAATCTCCTGCGCGTGTCGCTCTGCGCGCGCGCAGAAGTAACCCAGAAACGCGCGCCGCAGCGGAGAGCGGCCGGCTTCGTTCAGGTCGTCCGGCAGAACGTCCGGGGGCAAGAGGATCGCCGACGCGCCGTGCAGTGTATCGAGCGCACGCGCCTGCTTGGGCGATAGGCGTGCGCAGTTGTATGCCGTCACGTTTTCGGGCAGCGGCAGAGCGGTCTGCCTGTCCGGATGCAGGCCGATCGTAAAGATCAGCACCCGCGAAAACGCTTCGGCCAGAAAGGGAATCTCCGTTTCAAGATACGGCTCGCCGGACGCGAACGGAAAAGCGGTCGTGACGAGCACCAGACAGCGGCTCATGCCTGTTCGTCCTGCGTGCCGTCCGGCACGTCCTGCACGCGGACGGCAAAACTGTCGTCCGGCAGATCCACGGGCGCCGGCGCCGGATCGGATGCGGGATCGGACGGCAGCAGATCGGCCGTTTCGATGACCGGGTATTCTTCAATCATTGTCACCTGCGGCGTTTCGGGCAGCTTTTGCGCCTTTTTGCGGCGGCGGTCTGCCAGCAGCAGGCCGAGTACGAGCAGCGCGAGCGTGCAGCAGGATACGAACGCGCCGAAGGAAAGTCCGACCGGTTCGTAGTCCATCACAATCTCATGCTCGCCCGCGTCGATACGGATGCCCAGCAGCGCGTCGCCGATGCGCAGATAATCGCTGCGCGGCACGCGCTTGCCGTCCACATAGATCCGCCAGCCGTCGTCGTAGGGGATCGAGGTGTACAGAATCTGGTTGACGCCCGCAGTCAGCGTCCCTTCAATATGCGTCTCACGGAAGTCCGTGATCTGCATTGCGCCTTTCTGCAGCGTTTCAAAGCCGCGTTCAAACACGGCCTGATCGAGTCCGCAGATATAGAACGATGCGGAGCCGGAGTCGGCGTCGTCCTTGAGCGGGACTTCGACCTCGACCTCTTCGCCCTCCTTGAGCACGCCCAGATCGAGAATATACGCCTCGTCGATGTTCTGCGTGCGGTTCAGTTCCTCGCCCGTCACATAGACGGTATCGACAGAGCGGGATTTGACATACAAATAGCAGTTCTGCGTTTTGAGCGGCGCGATCGTCACGGTAAAGCTGCCGTAGGCGCCGCTTTGCAGCTTCGAGAAATCAAAGCTGCCGCTCAGTACGTCTTCCTCTGTGATTTCGCTCACGTTGTCGCAGTAGACGTCCGTCACGGTCATCTGGTTGAATACGCCGTCCGCGAACGCTGCCCGGCGGAAGAAGTCGGACTGCACCGCAAAGGGGTTGGATTCCGAATCGTTCCAGCGCGTCACAAGCTCATTCACGCAGAACGCCACCGGCAGACAGAAGCGATTCTCATACGCGGTGAAGACGTCGTTGGAGAACAGACGCGTATACAGCTCCGGGTTTGCGAGCTCTACCGAATCCGTCTTTTTGACCACATACTGCAGCGCCGTCATGGCGTTGTAGACAGGGGTCTGCGGGTGGTAGGTGTAGCTGTTGATATAGTTGCCGTACACGCCCAGATGGCTCTGCAGATTGCTCAGCTTTTCCGACGCCATTGAGGAGAAGGTGGACAGACCGTTGTAGTCATACCACGCGGGATCCATGCGCGTGCGCAGATCGGTCTGCTCCATGCGGTACATCTTGTCGCCGTGATAGGCGTCGAGCGAGGCTTTGATGTCGGCAAAATCCGCGTAATCGCCGGAGTAATTGGTCTTGGTCTGATTCATGGAGTAGTTGTCCGTGTCGGCGATTGCGGCCTCGGACACCACGCAGCACAGCAGCAGCAGCGCCACGGAGGATGCGCGCAGACGGGGGCTTCTCAGCGCGGCAAGCGCGAGCGTATAGATGAATGCAAACGCCAGGCTGATCAGCACCGTGTTGTCGGTCACGTTCTTGGAGCCGATCTTCTGCACCAGCACGATGAACGCCATTGTGCCGATGCCCACCAGCAGCAGCTCGCGGCCGGAAAACTCGCGGATGCGCTCGATCGCGCGAAATGCCATCACCAGCAGGATGAACGAATACATGAACGAGAAGCGGTAGGGCAGATCGTTCGGGAAGTGGAACCCGTGCCAGATGTAGTTGGCATAGTTGACGTTGAAGGAGAAGTACAGCACGGCAAGCAAAAGGACGTGCGCAATCTTTTCCCGCAATTTGATGGATTTCGACAGCAGGTACAGCGGGATGAGCATGACCGTCAGGATGCCGCAGTACACATTCGGCAGCACGTCCTCGCCGCTCGAGCGGATGGTGGGATCAACGCTTGCCAGATGATTGGCAAGGAAGTCGAAGATGTCGTAATAGAGCTTGAAGTCCTGCGGGAAGGAGCCGGAAGTCGCCGAACAGGTGCGCAGAATGAAAACGGTCGGCAGCAGCGCAAACAGCGCGAGCATCGCAGAGAGCACGGACGCGAACGCGAACGTTGCGCCGGACGACACAAAGCGCATGTTGCGCAGAGAAAAGCGCAGCTTTTTCTCGTCGACTTTTGCGCCGAATTCATACATCGAAAAGTACCGCACCAGAAAGTACAGCACGGAGAAGATGCAGACCATCATCGCCATGTAGTAGTTGGAGATCATGATGACCGTCAGCGTGACGGTGTACAGCAGGAATTTGCGCCGGTCGATAATCTGCTCGATCCCCAGAATCACCAGCGGGAACAGCGCCATGGCGTCGATCCACATCACGTTCCAGTAGTAGGCGATAAAGAATCCGCAGAAGGCGTACAGCACACCGAACGCCGCTGTGATATGGCTGCTCTGACCGCGGGATTTGCGCAGGTAATAGGTGAAGAACGCCGCGGCAAACGACGCCTTCAGCAGCACCATCACGGAGATGGCGTCCGGAACGTCCGCGTGCTCAAACAGGAAGATTGTCACAAGCAGGGGACTTGCGAGATAGTTGAAAAAGTTTCCGAGGAACGAACCGCCCAGCCCGGTGTTCCACGAATAGAGCAGACTTCGTCCCTGCCGGACACGCTCGTACAGCTCCGCGAACAGAGGTCCGTACTGGTGGTACAGATCCATGCGCAGGATCGTCACATCGCCGAACGGCGCCATGTCAAAACAGTAGAACACAAGCAGCATCAATATAACCGCGCAGAAAAAAGCGAGGAAACAGAAGCGGTTGTTCTGCGCCCACGCGCGCAATCCGCGGCGGGAATCTGCGTCGTTTGTCGTCAGTTTATTCGGCATCGGATTTCCTCCTATATGCACATAAAAATACATAATACAGTATATCACAGAAATCGTTCCGTTTCAAGAAAAATTTTTCCGAAAAAGCGCTGCCGCAGCAAGCAGGTTTCGGTTGGCTGTGCATGAACGGATCCATCGGCGCATAGGCTTAAAAATGGAAAATGCTGATTTGTGAAGGGGGAATACTATGGACGCCGTTCTGACTGCGCTGTCCGGCGTTCTGTGGGGGCCGGCGACGCTGGCGCTGTTTCTCGGGACAGGATTGTTTTTCACAGCGCGCAGCGGTTTTCTGCAATGCCGCTGGCGCATGATTCTGCGCGGGACGTTCGGCGGCATGCGCCGCGTACAGACAGACCGGGGCGTTTCATCCTTCCGTACGCTGACAACGGCGCTCGGCGCGTGCATGGGGACGGGCAATATCGCGGGCGTCGGAACGGCGCTCATGACCGGCGGCGCCGGCGCGCTGTTCTGGATGTGCGTGAGCGCGTTCTTCGGCGCCATGACGTCCTTTGCCGAAACGGTGACGGCCATACGCTATCGAACACAGGACGCCGGAGGGCGGCACATCGGCGGCGCAATGATCGCACTCGAAAAGGGGCTGGGTCTAAAAAAGACTGCGGCTGCCTATGCGTTTCTGCTGACGGTTTCTTCGTTCGGGATCGGTAATATGGCGCAGGTCAACGCCTCGGCGTCCGCAATCCGCACGGCCTTCGGCGTCCCGCCGATTGTGACGGGCGCGGTTTTCTGCGTACTGATTGCGCTGACTGTCTGCGGCGGTATACGCCGCATTTCCGGCGTCGCCGAAAAAACCGTGCCGCTGCTGTCTGTTCTTTTCATGGTCTGCGCCGTGATTGCGCTCATTGCGCACCGCGCGCAGATTCCGGCGGCTTTGCGCGCAATCTGGACGCAGGCATGGGATTTCCGCGCGGCAGCGGGCGGCGCTGCGGGGCAGGCGGTGCGTGTGGGCGTGACGCGCGGCGTGTTTTCCAACGAGGCGGGACTCGGCAGCACCGCCGTCATCCATGCGGCGGCAGATACGGATTCTGCCGTTGAGCAGGGATTCTGGGGCATAGTGGAGGTGTTTCTCGACACTGTGCTGATGTGTACCGTGACCGGCCTTGTGATTCTGACGTCGGGCGTTCCGTGCGCGGATGCGGACGGCGCGGCGCTGTTTGCGGCCGCCATGTCCGCCACGTTCGGCAGAGCCGGCAGCGTGCTGACGGCACTCACGCTCGCGCTGCTGGGCTTTGCGTCGCTGACCGGCTGGTCGTACTGCGGCGAACGCGGCGCAGCATATCTGTTCGGCGAGACACGTCTGCCCGTTTACCGTGTTCTCTATGCGGCCGCGGCGTTTTTCGGCAGTTTCCTGCCGCTGGATACGGTGTTCCGGCTGTGCGACGTGTGCAACGTGCTCATGGCGCTGCCGAATCTGCTGTGCGTCTGGCTGCTGTCCGGCACGGTGTTCGCGCAGATCCGCATGTATAAGGCCGGACAGATCGGATCATAATACCTTTACCAAATTCAGGAGGATTTTTTATGACGCTTGCGATTGTCATTATTACATCGTTTTCCGCGCTGGGCATTGCGCTGGCCGTTTCGGCTGCCGTGTCCGACAAAGCCGCGCGCGACAATATGCGCGATGCGACCGTTCGCGGCGCGCTGCGCCGCAGGGATGAATGAGCGCGGTTTTATTTCACAGAACATTCATATTTTTTTCATTGAAATCCCTTGCGGAATATGATAAAATGATATCGGTAGATTTTAACCCGATACCGCGAAAGAAAGGGAATCGATATGAAGAAAGAAATCTGCAAAGCGATTGCCGCCGTGCTGGCGGTGACGATGACGGTCAGCGTGATCGCCGCGTGCGGCCGCGGGGGCAAAGAACCGGCGGACAGCCTGATCGCCAGTGAAACATATTCCGAGGCAACCGTTCCCGCACCGGCGCAGGATGAGCTGGATGCGCTGATTCAGGATGCGCTCGGCGATGCGCAGTGGAGCGGCGACTACGCAAAACTGACGGACAAGCAGAAAAATGCCATAGAGAAAAATCTTGCACGGCAGGGCTACAGCGCGAAAGTGACCGATAAGGGCATCGCGTATTTCGGCTATTCGCCCAAGGCGACGGACGAGGAGATTGCGCAGGCGGTCAAAACCGTGCTGGGCGAAAAGGCGTGGGACGGTAAATACGACAGCCTGACGGACGAGGAGAAGCTGGCTGTGCGCGACGCGCTGCGCAAGCAGGGCTACGACGTGGAGCTGGGCGATCACAGCTTCCGTTTTCCGGATGCGGCCGACCGTAAGGAAGAAACGACGCACTATCACTACGACCGCATGCCGACCAAGGAGCAGATCGCAGGCGCGGTTGCGGATGTGATCGGCACGGACGCGTATCTCAAATGGAAGGGCGACATGCTCGCACTCACCGAGCAGCAGCGCAAGGACGTACTCAAGGGGCTCAACAATCTGGGATTTGATCTTGCGCTGAACGACAAGGGCGAGTTCTATATGGTGCACAATCCCGCCAACAAGGTGACGTTCGCCACGGCATACACATCCATTGTCGAGAACGGCACCACTATGCCGGAAACGACGGTGGCCACGACCGCGCCGGAGAAACCGACAGAAAACGTGACCGGAACGACCGCGGACAAAAAGACTTCCGCGCCGACTGCGGAACGCACGGCGCTGTCCACCTTCGGCGGCACGGGCGGCGACGCGTTCCGCCACGTGGCGCTCTGTAAGGACGGCGGCTATATCGTCACGGGACAATACCTCTCGGAGGACGGCGATTACGCGGGCAGCAACAAAACCTGGCAGCGTTTGCGTGCAAGCGTGGTCAGGTATGACAAGAACGGCGCATACCAGTGGAAGTCGACAATCGGCGGCTCTGCACTGAACGCCTACATCGGCGTCATGCTCAATCAGAGCACCGAACTGTCCGACGGCAGCATTGTGACCGTCGGTATCACCGACGCACGCAGTCTCGGCGTCGTCAAAAACGACCCGTCGGACGCGCTGATTATCAAGTACAGCAAAACCGGCAGCCAGGAGTGGGTCAAACGCTTCGCCGGCACGGATGAAGACACGTTCGTGTCTGTCTGCGCGACGCCGGACGGCGGCTTTGTCGCGGGCGGCCGCAGCACCTCCTCGGACGGCGATATGGCCGGTTCGCAGATCGAAACGATCAAGGCGCTGCTGGTCAAGTACACTGCCGACGGTGAGATCGAGTGGAAGCGCACATTCACCGGCGGCTCCAACTCCGCGTCGTTTGTCTCGCTCGCGGTGACGGATGCAGGCGCAATTTACGCCGCATGCGATGCGCGCGTTGCGCTCGGCCGCAAGATGCAGCTCGATATGCTTTCTTTCGCCGGCTACGGCGGTACGGATGCGATTATCTTCAAGTTCGGCCCGACAGGCGAGCTGCTGACGCACCGCACGATTGCCGGCTCCGGCAACGACGAGGTGACGTCGCTCGCGCTCGCGGACGGCGGCGTGATTGTCGGCGGTTCCTTTACGGAAAATGTGCGCGAGGATTCCGTCTTTGCGGGCAGGCACAATTACGGCGAATCAGACGCTTTTCTGGTCAAGCTCGACGCGCATCTCGGCGTTGAGTGGGTCAAGACGTTCGGCGGCATTGCCAACGATACGATCACGGACGTCGCGCGGATCAGGGGCGGCTATGCGGCGGTCGGCTGGTCGCTGTCGTCGAACAACGCGTTCGACTTTCTCGGCTCCGGCGGCGGCGACGCGTTTGTGCTCACGCTCAGCGACAACGGCAGCGAAACGAACAAGTACGCGATCAAAGGCACCGAGCGCGACCAGGCGTCCGCCATTGCCGCAGACGGCGGCAAGCGCTTTGCCGTGGTCGGCAACACATTGTCCTCGACCGTGGATTTTTCAAGCTGTCTGCCCGCGTCCGAGGGACTGGCGGTATCGTTTATTGCGCTGTATGATGTGAAATAAGGTTGACATCGGCCTGAAATATGTTATACTGAAATGGTAGTTTAAAGAAACGGAGTGATACAATATGCCATTGGTAACCACGAAAAAGATGTTTGCGGATGCGTACAGCGGCGGTTACGCCGTCGGCGCGTTCAACGTCAACAACATGGAGATTATTCAGGGTATCGTCGGCGCGGCCACAAAGCTGAACGCCCCGCTGATCCTGCAGGTGTCCAAGGGTGCGAGAGCCTACGCGAACCACACCTACCTTGTCAAGCTCGTCGAGGCTGCCGTGCAGGAGAGCGGTCTGCCGATCGCGCTGCACCTTGACCACGGCCCCGACTTCGAGACGTGCAAGAGCTGCATCGACGGCGGCTTTACGTCCGTCATGATCGACGGTTCCCACCTGCCGTACGAGGAGAACATTGCGCTGACGAAGCAGGTTGTCGAGTACGCGCACGCGCACGGCGTTGTCGTCGAGGGCGAGCTCGGTCAGCTTGCGGGTATTGAGGACGACGTCAACGTTTCCGCCGAGGACGCTTCTTATACCAGACCCGAAGAGGTGCAGGATTTCGTGACGCGCACAGGCGTGGATTCTCTTGCCATCGCCATCGGCACCAGCCACGGCGCGTACAAGTTCAAGCCCGGCCAGGACCCCAAGATCCGCATTGACATTCTGGAAGAAGTCGAAAAGCGTCTGCCCGGCTTCCCGATCGTTCTGCACGGCGCTTCTTCCGTGCCGCAGGAATTTGTCGCGATCATCAATCAGTACGGCGGCGCGATGGACAACGCGATCGGCATCCCCGAGAGCGAGCTGCGCAAGGCGGCGCAGAAGGCCGTGTGCAAGATCAACATCGACTCCGACCTGCGTCTGGCAATGACGGCGGCAATCCGCAAGTACATGGCGGAGAATCCGTCGCATTTCGACCCGCGCCAGTATCTCAAGCCCGCGCGTGAAGCGATCCAGAAGATGGTGGAGCACAAGATTGTCGACGTGCTCGGCTGCGACGGCAAAGCATAAGCCGTCCTGACAAAACCGAACATATAAATCAAACGGGCTGCCGCATTTGCGGCAGCCCGTTAATGTTACGCGGTTGTTTTACTTTCGATCTTCACGGTTTTTTGTGGGATAACGTTTTTGCCTTGATTCTGATTGTGTGCGCCTTTATGGCGCACGGCAAAAATCGTTTTACTGAAAACTCAAAACGCTTTTGCCGTCATGAACATTGACCGAAATAGGCCAAGTAAAGGCTCCCTTGTGTAAAGGGAGCTGTCATGCGATAGCATGACTGAGGGATTGTTTTTGCTTTTCAGATAGCGTCTGATGTGACAACCCCTCCGAGCGCCTTTCGGCGCCCACCTCCCCTTACACAGGGGAGGCT
>JAFSYM010000137.1 GCA_017450005.1 Clostridia bacterium | reverse complement strand
TGATCGAGCCGGAGATCGCGTTCGCCGACCTCGACGACGATATGGCGCTGGCGGAGGACATGATCAAATACGTGCTGTCCTACGTGATGGAGCACTGCCCGGACGAGCTGGCGTTCTTCAACAGCTTCGTCGACAAGGGGCTGTTGGAACGTTTGCAGCATGTGGTCAATTCCGACTTCGTGCGCTGTCCGTACACCAAGGCGGTCGAGCTTTTGCAGCAGTACAACGATGAATTTGAGTATAAAGTCACATGGGGCTGCGATCTGCAGACCGAGCATGAGCGTTGCCTGACCGAGCGCATTTTCGGCTCGCCCGTATTCGTGACGGATTATCCCAAGGAGATCAAGGCGTTTTATATGCGTCTGAATGACGACGGCAAAACGGTCGCGGCGGTCGATCTGCTGGTGCCGGGCATCGGCGAGATCATCGGCGGCAGCCAGCGTGAGGAGCGTCTGGAGCTTCTGGAGCAGCGCATCGCGGAGAGCGGCCTTGATCCGGCGTCCTACGACTGGTATCTCGACCTGCGGCGTTACGGCGGCACAAAGCATGCCGGCTTCGGTCTGGGCTTCGAGCGGCTGATTATGTATCTGACCGGCGTGAGCAACATCCGCGACGTGCTGCCCTTCCCGCGCACAACAGGCAGCGCGGACTTTTAAAAAAGCCGGCATTGCTCCCTAAACGGGGTATTCTGTACAGAAAGGATTCACGATGGGAAAAAGCATTTCCTCTTTACATGTGTTGAACGCTTCGGCAGATGAAGTATGGTCTTATCTGTATGATATCAGCATAAACAATCGGTACGCGGCGGATGATGAAACGATCATTCAAGATTTTTATGCCGCCCGTGAACAGGCGGGGATTACCAGCTATGATGAAGACGACACGGCAATGCTGGCGAAGGATATTCGTTTCTTTCATGATTATTTGTTAAATCATTGCAAGGAACATCCGGAGACCTTTTACGTCGTTCCGATCGGAAAGCATGTCAGCGTTTTCTCAACCTATTTTTGCCCACCGGAGACGGAAACGGTTGTTTTTGATCTGTTCGGTTCCTGTCCACGAAAAATACTGACAGTTGATATGCTGGACGAGGACTTTTTGAAGATGGATTTCTTTGAAAGAAGCCGAAAGCGAACAGCCTTTGCGGTCGGGACAAATATCGAAGACATCTACGGAATCGTACCGTGTATGCCGGACGCGGAAATATTGAAAAAAGAATTCGGCATAACATGGGAGCCCATTAAAGAGTGTATCCCGAACAAAACAGAAATGTTGAAAGTATTGTCTGAACAGACGGGACTGCCCGTTCATCTCTCCATGACGGAAATACGGGATACCTTTAACGAACAGGAATTTGAGAAGTGTACATTTTCGCTTTAAAAACAGAAAACGTGAACAGGAGGATTGCAGAACATGCGTAAATCGGACATCGGTTTGATCGGTCTTGCCGTCATGGGCGAGAATCTGGTCATGAACATGGAAAGCAAGGGCTTTGCCGTGAGCGTCTACAACCGCACGGCGGAAAAGGTCACGCGTTTCATCGAGGGACGCGCCAAGGGCAAGAACATCGTCGGCGCCTATTCTCTGGAGGAGCTGGTCGCCTCGCTCGCAAAACCGCGCAAGGTCATGATGATGATTAAAGCGGGCAGCGCCGTGGACGACATGATCGAAAAACTGCTGCCGCTTCTCGAAGACGGCGACATCATCATCGACGGCGGCAATTCCCACTTCCCGGACACCGCGCGCCGCACGGCTTACGTCGAGAGCAAAGGCAAGCTGTACATCGGCACCGGCGTTTCCGGCGGAGAAGAAGGCGCGCTCAAGGGCCCCAGCCTGATGCCCGGCGGATCACCCGCGGCATGGGAGGCGGTCAAGCCCATCTTCCAGTCGATCTGCGCGCACGTTGAGGACGGCTCGCCCTGCTGCGACTGGGTCGGTGAAAACGGCGCGGGACATTTTGTCAAGATGGTACACAACGGCATCGAATACGGCGACATGCAGTTGATCTGCGAGGCATATCAGCTCATGCGCGATCTGCTGGGTATGAGCGCAGACGAGATGCACGATGTTTTCGCACGCTGGAACGAGGGCAAGCTTGACAGCTATCTGATTGAAATCACACGCGATATTTTAGCGTATAAAGATACGGACGGCGCGCCGATTGTGGAGAAGATTCTCGACACCGCCGGCCAGAAGGGAACCGGCAAATGGACCGGCATTGCCGCGCTCGACGAGGGCGTACCGCTGACGCTGATCGGCGAGGCCGTGTTCGCGCGGTGCCTGAGCGCCATGAAGGAAGAGCGTGTCGCGGCGTCCGCTGTGCTGACGGGGCCGAAGCCCGCGTTCAAGGGCGACAGGGCGCAGTTTCTTGCTGACCTTGAAAACGCGCTGTACGCGGCGAAGATCGTTTCCTATGCGCAGGGCTACACGCTCATGCGCGACGCGGCGAAGACGTACGGCTGGAATCTCAACTACGGCGGCATCGCGCTGATGTGGCGCGGCGGCTGCATCATCCGCAGCGTCTTTTTGGGCAAGATCAAGGAAGCGTTCGACAACGATCCCGCGCTGCGCAACCTCCTGCTCGACCCGTACTTCAAGGGCGTGATGGACGAAGCGCAGGCCGGCTGGCGGCGTGTGTGCGCCGCGGCGATCGAAAACGGCGTGCCCGCTCCGGCCATGACGGCGGCGCTGAACTATTTCGACGGCTACCGCACCGCGCGTCTGCCCGCCAATCTCCTGCAGGCGCAGCGCGACTACTTCGGCGCGCATACCTATGAGCGCATCGACGCGCCGCGCGGACAGTTCTTCCATACCAACTGGACAGGCGAGGGCGGCGACACCGCAGCGAGCCAGTACACGGTCTGAGGTGATTACAATGAAACTGCGTGAACAATACCAATGGGCGATGGTCGTGCCGACCAGCATGGGCGTGCGCATCTGTCCGAGCGCCGGACAGCCTGTCGCGTCGTCCGATCTTTTCCAGATGCAGGCGACGTCCGCCGAAACGAACGTGGCGAGTATTTCGTCGTATCTGGGACTTCCGGTCAAGGTGCTGACGACGTTTGTCCAGGACAGTCCCGTGGCGGATTTTATCAAGCGCAATCTTCGCGCGCGCGGGATGGTCTATGAAGGCAAAGAAGTCCCGCAGGGCGGCCCGTGGGGCTACCGTCACCAGTTCAATATTGCCGACAGCGGCTACGGTGCGCGCGGACCGCGCGTGCAGAACGACCGCGCCGGTGAAGTCGGCCGCACGCTGTCGATTGACGACTTCGACCTTGACCGTATTTTCGGCGTCGAAGGCGTCGCTGTGCTGCATCTGTCGGGTCTCATCGGCGCGCTGTCGCCGCAGACGGGCAAGTTCTGCCTGGAGCTTGCGCGCGCGGCAAAGAAGTACGGCACCGTGATCTCGTTCGATCTGAACTACCGCGCCACGTTCTGGAAGGATCGCGAGGCGGAGCTGCGTGCGATCTTTACCGAAATTGCTTCGCTGTCCGACATCCTTGTCGGCAACGAGGAGGATTTCCAGCTGTGTCTCGGGATCGAAGGCCCCGAGGCGGGCGGCAAGGATCTGGCGGGCAAGATCGACGGCTTCAAGGGCATGATTGAGCGTGTACGCGCCGCGTTCCCGAATGCGTCCGTCTTTGCAACGACGCTGCGTCAGGTCGTGCACGCCAACGAGCATCTGTGGGGCGCGATCCTGTTTGCGGACGGGCAGTGGCATGTGGCCGAGCCGCGTCCGATCCATGTGCTCGACCGTATCGGCGGCGGCGACGGATTTGTCGGCGGTCTGCTGTATGCTGTTCTGCGCGGCTGGGATGCGGAAAAGTGCCTGCAGTTCGGCTGGGCGAGCGGCGCACTGGCGACGACGTTCCTGACCGACTACGCACAGCCCGCAGACGAAGAGATGATCTGGAGCGTTTGGAGCGGCAATGCCCGCGTCAAACGCTGAAACGAGGGCATATATGAAAAATGTATTGCAGCTTCTGGAACGCAGCGCATCGCGGTATCCGAACAAGATCGCGTTTGCGGACGAATCAGACTCGATCACATACGGTGAGATGCAGACGCAATGCAGACAGGTTGGTTCTGCGCTGGCGTCCGCCGGACTGTGCGGTGCGCGGATTGCCGTCTATCTGCCGCAGTGTATTCAGAGCCTGGTCGCGGCATTCGGCGTTGTTTATGCTTCGGGCTGCTATGTGATTATTGACAGAAAAATGCCCGCTGCCCGTATCGCGTCGATCTTTGACACGCTGCGGCCGGAAGCGGTACTGACCGATGCGCAGGGCGCACAGGATATCGCGCAGACCGGTTTTTCCGGTTCCGTGCTGGATGTCTCCTCGCTGTTTGGGCAGGAGGACGATGCGCTGCTGCGGACGCTGCGGCAAAATCAAATCGACACCGATCCCGTCTATGTGCTTTTTACGTCCGGCTCGACCGGCGTGCCGAAAGGTACGGTGATCAGTCATCGCAATGTGCTGGCCTATTCGGCGTGGTTTTGCGAGGCGTTTTCGATTGATGATGCAGCCGTATTCGGCAACCAGACGCCGCTGTATTTCAGCATGTCTGTTTCGGATGTTTACGGAACGCTGCGCGCAGGCGCAACGCTGCACATGATCCCGAAGAAGTTGTTTTCCTTCCCGGTCAAACTGCTGGAATATCTGAATGCGCGCGAAGTCAATACGCTCTACTGGGTGCCGTCCGCACTGTGTATCGTTGCGGATTGGAAAGGGCTGGATTATGTGCCGCTGAGCCGGGTGCGCCGGGTTTTGTTCGCGGGCGAGGTGATGCCCGCACGGCAGTTGAATTACTGGCGGCAAAAACTGCCGCAAGCACAGTTTGCCAATCTGTTCGGCCCGACGGAGACCACAGACATCTGCTGCTATTACGTTCTTGACCGTCCGATTGCTGACACCGAAAGCGTGCCGATCGGCTACGCGTGCGACAACTGTGAATGCCTGATCCTGCGCGAGGATGGAACGCCGGCTGACGAGGGTGAAACAGGCGAAATGTATGTGCGCGGTTCGTTTGTTGCGAGCGGGTATTTCGGCGCAGCGGATAAAACGCAGAGCGCTTTTGTGCAGAATCCACTGCAGAACAGTTATCCCGAGCCGGTATACCGCACGGGCGATCTGGTGCGCACCAATCAATACGGCGAAATGGAATATGTTTCGAGGCGCGACTTCCAGATCAAGCACATGGGATACCGCATCGAGCTGGGCGAAATTGAGAACGCGGCGTATGCCGTTGCGGGAATCAAAACGGCGGTTGTGCTGTACGCGGCAGCGAGTGATCGTGTGGTGCTGGTCTACAGCGGCAAAAAGATGGACACGGCCGATGTGATTCAGACGCTCAAAGAAAGATTGCCTGCCTACATGCTGCCGACCGATGTTGTACGCGTGCGTGAAATGCCGTACAACGCCAACGGAAAGATCGACCGAACGCTGCTGCGTGAACAGTATGCGGCGCAATAAAGTTAAGGAGTATTATATATGAAAGAGACTATTCTGGATATTCTGGCGATGGTCAAGCCCGGCGTGGATTTCACTGCCGAAACGGCCATCATCGACAAGGGGATTTTGGAATCGTTTGATATTATCCGCCTTGTATCACTGCTTTCGGATGAATTCGACGTGGAGTTTACTGCGGCAGAGCTGGTGCCTGAAAACTTCAATTCCGTCGACGCGATGGAGCGGATTATTCGCGAACTTGAGGATTGATTATGCAGTATATATCGATCGCTTTTCTCGGATTTACGGTCGTCAGTCTTGCGCTGTACTGGCTCGTACCGCAAAAAGCGCGCGCGTATATCCTGCTGGCTGCGAGTCTGTTTTTCTACGCCCTGAACGCCAAGTGGCTGCTGCTGCCGATTCTTGCACTGACCGCCGTCGTGTACGGCTGTTCGGTCTGGATCGGCAAAAAAGACGCGGCCTTTGCCGCGGCCAAAAAAGACATGCCGCGGGAGGAACGCAAGAGCGCAAAGCAGAAACTGAAAAAGAAAAAACAGGGGATACTTCTGCTTGAGTGCGCGGCGGCGTTCGGAATGCTGATCGTGTTCAAGTACACGGGCTTCCTCGCCGGGACGCTCAACGCGGCGCTCTCGCTGTTTACAAAGGCGGCGGTGCCGATTCCGACGCTGCTGCTGCCGCTGGGCATATCCTACTACACGCTTTCGGTTGTCTCCTATGCGGCCGACGTTTACTACGGAAAAGTGCAGCCGGAGAAAAACCCGCTGAAGCTCTTGACGTACGCAACCTACTTTCCGCATATCGTGGAGGGACCGATTGCAAGCTATGCGCCGTTTTCCAAACAGCTCGACGCGCCAAACGCTCTGACGTTTGACCGCTTTTTGCGTGCGGCAGAGAGAATCCTTGTCGGACTGTTGAAAAAAATGATTATCGCCGACCGCGCCGGTATGGCGGCGGACGTCGTATTTTCGCATCCGGGCGAGTATCATTTCATTGCGGCGGCAGGCGGGATTGTCCTGTATGCAGTGCAGTTGTATTTCGACTTTGCAGGTTGTATCGACCTGGTGCGCGGCGTCTCGGAGCTGTTCGGCATTGAACTGGCCGAGAATTTCCGGCGGCCGTTCTTCTCCCGCAGCGTGCAGGAGTTCTGGCGGCGCTGGCACATGACGCTTGGCGGATGGATCCGCAATTATATTTTCTATCCGCTGTCTCTGACAAAATGGAACACACGTCTGACGACCAAGGCCGGAACAATCAAAAACGCCTATTTCCGCTCAACGCTGCCGATGCTGCTGCCGCTGCTGTTTGTATGGCTGTTTACCGGTATATGGCACGGCGCGAGCTGGAAATATGTGCTCTACGGCTTATATTATTATATCATTCTGGCGTCAGGGCTTCTGTTTGAACCGGTTTTTGCACTGGTGTGCAAAAAGCTGCACATCCGGCGGGAGAGCGGTGCGTATCACGTCTTTCAGATTCTGCGCACAGATCTGCTTGTGCTGGCCGGTCTGACGCTGTTCCGTGCCGATACCGTGCGGCAGGCAGGGCGGATTCTGCTGTCTGTGTTTCAGATCGGCGCAATCGTTCCGGAGTTGGCGGGGCTCAAAGATGCCTCGACGCTTTCGATCCTTGATTTTGCACTTCTATTGATCGGTACGGCAGCGTTTGCCGTTCTATCCGTTTGCGAGGAAAAGAAAGAATTCAACCTGTTCGACGCGCTGGAAAAGCGTCCCGCGGTTCGCTGGCTGTTTGTGACGGCAGCGATCCTGGCAGTGATTGCGCTCGGCGTTTACGGCGCGGGTTATACTGCCAAGCCGTTTGTCTACGCACAGTTTTAAGGGGGGAGAGCCGTGTCTGTCAGAGTAAAACGTATTCTGGGTATCTTCCTTTCTGTGGTGTGCATTGTGACCGGTACGGGGCTTTGCGGTCTGGTCTGCAATCATCCGTCGGAAGAGACGGAAAACACGGTTGATTCTTTTTACAGAGAACCGGCCGGATCTCTCGATGCAGTGCTGATCGGTTCGAGCGCCGCGGGCAAGGACTACTATCCGCATGTCGTGTGGCAGACCGCCGGCATTACTTCCTATTGCATGAATATTGCTGCGTGCAGCGCAAACATCTATTCGTCCGTGCTGCGCGAGGTGCTTTCGACACAGCCGCAGACGATGATTCTTGTGGATATGGACGGTTTTTTGGTCGACGACAAGTATCAGACGCAGGAGGATCCGATCCGTATCTGGCTGGACAGTATGCCGCGCAACCGCAACTGGTTCGAGACGATTCGGAAACTGACGCCGCAGAGTACGGCGGAGCGGCTGTTTCCGTTCATGCGTTATCATCGCAACATGACCAGTATGCAGGTTATGCTGCCGCAGACGATTCGTTTGCTTCGGCGCCAGGTGCTGGGTGTGCGCGATCCGATGAAGGGTGCGACGGTCAATCCGACGGCTTCAAACAAGATCGTGCGTCTGCCGGACGCCTCCGATCTGCAGCCGCAGCCGCTGTCACCGCAGTCAGATCGTGTCTTTCGTGCGTTTCTGGAGGATTGCAGACACAACGGGCTGGACAATGTTCTTTTTGTCGATCTGCCAAAGGCCGATACGAACGCGTCGACGTCCGAACGCAACTGTCTTTACGGCGCACGGATGCAGTATATGCGCCGGATCGTGCAGGACTACGGTTATTCCGTGTACAGTTATAATGTACTGGATAATCCTGCGCAGCTTGATATGAAAACAGACTATGCTGATTCGCTGCATCTGACTACGAAAGGTGCGCTGAAATTTAGCGCATATTTTGCGGCGTATCTTGCGCAGCAGTATTCGTTCCCCGAAAAGAGCGCCGCACTGGCATCACAGTGGAATACGGACGTCAAGGACATCCATTTGTAAAAGGAAAGGCGGGATCTGCATGAAAAGAGTGAAACGAACGGTCGGCCTGCTGCTTTGCGTGCTGCTGCTGTGCAGCGCGTTCGGCGGCCATGTGTCCGCGCTTGAGGCGGACGGCGCATGGCAGCGTTACTGGCCGGACTATATCGAAGACGGCAGCGCAGTCTATATGGCGCCGGGCGCGACGGAGAGCGAGCGCAATTTCTCGTGGTATGCGCCAAAGGACGCGCAGGATTGCCGCGTCGTCGTCAGCGAGCGCGAGGATATGACGTATGCGCGCACTTTTACCGGTTCAAGCGTCGTCACGCCGGAGGGCGACCGCCGCTGCAAGGTCACAGTGACCGAACTGTGGCCGGGCAAGACGTACTTCTACCGCTGTGAGAGCGGCGTATGGCGCAGCGGAGTGTATTCCTTCTCCACACTTGCGGGCAAGGAATTCACTGCAATGTACACGACGGACATCCACGTCAGCTATGACGAGGAAGATGCGGCCAATCTGATGAACCAGTCGTACACCTTCTCGCATGTGCTTGAAAATGCTGCGGACAAGGGCGCGCTTGATTTGGTGATTTCGGCCGGCGATCAGGCTTCGCTCGGTTACCGCAGCGAATACACGTCGCTGGTTGCCTCTCCCGTGCTGCGCAGCACGCCGTTTGCGCTCTGCCCCGGCAACCACGACCGCAAGGGCATCGCCTACAAATATTTCACCAACAATCCCAATGAGTATAACCGTGCGCTTGTGCATTCGCTGATTGCGCGCGATTACTGGTACGTCAAGGGCGACGTGCTGTTCATGGTCTTTGACAGCAACGTGGGCGCGATGACCGACCACCGCAATTTCGTCAAACAGGCCGTGCGTGAGAATCCGGACGTCAAGTGGCGTGTGGCAACGTTCCATCACGATCTGTACGGCGGCCGCATCCCGCACCGCGAGAGCGAGAACGCGCTGTTGCGCATGATCTGGTCGCCGATCTTCGACGAGTTCCGCTTTGATCTCGTGCTGCTCGGACACAGCCACTACTATACGATTTCCAACGCCATGTTCGGCAACAAGACGAAGCAAAGCCTTGCCGGACTCGACAGTGTGACCGATCCGGCCGGTACTGTGGTCATGGTTTCCGGCTCGATCAATCGCCCGCGTATTTTGGAGGACGGCGCCGAGCCGCCCGTGGGCGAGAACGTGGCATATTCGTATCTGACGGAAAAACCGATTTATAATCTGCTGGACTTCTCGCAGGAGTCGATCACCATTCGTTCGTACGAGATGGACAGCGATGAACCCTTCCACACATTTACAATCACCAAGACGGACGCCGAGGGCGGCCATCCCGCGAACGGACGCGACTTCTACGATCCCTTCGTGCGGCTAATCTCGGACATTTACGGGTGGATCAACGAGGTCGTCACGACGGCGCGTTTTCGTCTGCACTGGAACGATTTTGTCGGCAAATGACCGGCATGAGGATAAGGAGAAACAATATGGAACAATTAAAAGCTGCCGTTATCGGCACCGGAAGCATCAGCCATCATCACATTGAGGGTTACGTCAACAATCCCGCCACCGAGCTGTATGCGCTGTGCGACATCAATCTCGAACGCGCGCTGGAGAAGGCAAAACGGTACGGCGTACCGGAAGAGCGCGTGTTCGCCGACAAGGACGAGATGCTGCGTGTGCTGCCGGAGATCGATCTGGTGAGCGTATGCACATGGAACAGCGCGCATGCGCCGTGCACGATCGCCGCGCTGAACGCGGGCTGCCATGTGCTGGTCGAAAAGCCGATGGCGCTCAACGCGTGCGAGGCGAAGGCGATGCAGGACGCCGCAGAGAAGGCCGGCAAATTGCTGATGATCGGTTTTGTGCGCCGTCACGAGAATTTCTGCAAGCTGCTGATGGAATACCGCGACGCGGACTTTTTCGGCGACATTTATTACGGCAAGGCGACGTATATCCGCCGCAACGGCAACCCCGGCGGCTGGTTCGGCGACAAGTCCCGTTCCGGCGGCGGTCCGCTGATCGACCTGGGCGTGCATGTGATCGACTATGTGCGCTACCTTATGGGTAAGCCAAAGGCGGTTTCCGCTTACGGCGCGACGTATCAGAAGCTGTTTGACCGCCCGAACATCAAGAAGACGAGCCAGGGCTATATCGCCGCACGCGACAATTCGGACGACAAGCCGCCCGTGGACGTGGAGGATATGGCGACGGCGCTGATCCGCTTCGACAACGGCAGCACTCTGAGCGTGGAAACGAGCTTCTCACTCAACTGCCAGCCGGAAGGCAAGATCGAGCTGTTCGGCACCAAAGCGGGCGCCAAGATCGACGACACGATTGAGCTGTTCAGCGACATCAACGACCGTCTGGTCAATATTGAAATCGACGGCAGCCGGGAGCTGAGCTTCGACGATATGTTCCAGGTCGAGCTTGACCACTTTATCGACTGCGTTGCCAACGGTACGGAGTGTATCGCCCCCGCCGAGGACGGCGTGGAGCTGATGCGCATCCTCGACGCGGTCTATGAATCCGCCCGCACCGGTCACGAAGTGATTCTGTAAACCATTTATAACAGCAAACAGCACGGGGATGGGCATTTGCCCATCCCCGTGCCGTTTCTATGCAGTCAGATTACAGCCCGAATGCTTCCGGCAGCAGATCACGCAGCGTGAACGTCCGCAGCCCGTCCGGCGTACCGATAATGATCCGCAGACTGCCGTCGGAGAATTCGCTGAGCGTCTGCCGGCAGATGCCGCACGGCGGCGCGGCGATCGGCGTACCGTCCGCTTGCACAGCGGCCACGGCCAGCGTGTCGAATTCTTTCTCGCCGCAGAGCACAGCCTGCCACAGCGCCGTGCGTTCTGCACAGACGGTCGCGCCGTAAGAGGCGTTTTCAATGTTCGCTCCGGTATAGACCGTTCCGCTCCTTGCCAGCAGCGCCGCGCCGACGCGAAAGCGAGAGTATGGCGCGTATGCTTTTTCGGTTGCCCGAATCGCTTCGAGCAGCAGTTCCCGATCGGTCATAGTCGCGATTCTCCTCCTTATTGCGCAAGAATCGACGCATCGTGCGTGATGCAGATCTTACGCCAGTTCTGTGTTTTGTCGTAAAAGAACGCATCGCCGTCTTCGTTGCCCGTGATGACGCTGTATTGCCCGTCGCGCCAGACGAGCGCCGCGCCGTCTTCAACGCCGATGCCGCTGTCCTGCGTTTCGCGGATACGCGTGCCGAACCGCTGCCAGACTTCGCTTGTATAGTGCGGGCAGTAGATGTGCGGCAGCAGGCCGAGACAGTCCACAAATATAAATGTATGGTCAGGACCGCAGTCGTCGTAGCCGCGCGAAAACCAGCACATGGCGCCGCTGCTGAAGCCGGAGAGGACGATCCCCTTGCCGTACGCCTCCCGCAGCACATCGGCAGCGCCCGTGCGAACCCAGACGTCCATCAGGAATTGCAGGTTGCCGCCGCCGGCATATACAATATCGCAGCCGAGAATCGTCTGCCGGATCTGCGCGCGCGTCAGGGATGCGTCGGTCAGCAGCAGCGGCTCGAACGTCGCGCCGAGCGATACGAACGTGTCGCGGATCGGCTCATCGCCGTTCATATCGTCATAGCCCGCCGTGGGCAGAAAGATAATATGCGGATGCGCTTTGCCGCTTGCGTGAATGATTTCTGCGGCGACACTCGTCATCTCGCCGTTGTCAAACCGTCCGCCGCCGAGCGCGATAATGGTGCCCATGGAACATTCCTCCTTTTTCCTCACTGTATCAATTCCGAGGCGGGAAGTCAAGATTTTTTGTCCTTTTTTCAATTTTGACTTGAGAAACGGCGGCGATTATGCTACACTGTAGGCAATCCATGCAGAAAGGATGATTGGTTTTGAAATTTCCGGTTGCATTGCAGCTCTATTCCGTGCGCGACGATATGGCGGCGGATTTCGAGGGTACGCTGCGCGCCGTCAAAGACATGGGCTATGACGGCGTAGAGTTTGCCGGCCTGTTCGACAAGGACGCGAATGAGATCAAGGCTCTGCTCGACGAAATCGGTCTTACGGCTGTTTCGGCGCATGTTCCCTATTATGACGCGGTGGACGACCCGCAGGCGGCGTTTGCGCCGTACAAGACGCTCGGCTGCAAATATGTCGCGGTGCCGTACCTGACCGAGGAGCGCCGCCCCGGCACGCCCGGCTGGGCGCAGACGGTCGAAGGCGTGCGAAAGCTCGGCGAGGGCGCCAAGGCGCTGGGTCTTACGCTCCTGTACCACAATCACGACTTTGAGTTTGTCAAGATCGACGGCAAGTATGCGCTCGACACACTGTACGACGCCGTGTCTGCCGACCTGCTGCAGACCGAGCTCGATACCTGCTGGGTCAACGTCGGCGGCGAAGATCCCGCAGACTATCTTGTCAAGTACACAGGCCGCAGCCCCGTTGTGCACCTCAAGGATTTCTACAAGTCCGGCGAGGGCAAGGGCAAGCTCTATAAGCTGATCGGCATCGAGGATGACGGCGAAGAGGCCGAGAGCACGTTTGAATTCCGCCCCGTGGGATACGGCATGCAGGATTTCAAAAAGATCCTGGCCGCGTGCGAAACGGCAGGCGCCGAGTGGGTCGTTGTGGAGCAGGACGAGCCGAGTATGGATAAGTTCCCGATGGAATGTGCCGCTATGAGCATCGACTATGTGCGGCAGATTATGGAATAAAAAAGGAGTAATAGTATGAGCGACGCAGTACTCAGTCAATTCACCCAAACAGTAGAAGAAGAAAAGAAGGCGTCCGGCCGCAAGCTGAAGGTCGGCATTATCGGCACCGGCTGGATTGCCGAGGCGCACATCGAGAGTTATCTCGAAATGGACGACGTTGAGGTCGTGGCCATGGCCGATCTGATCCCCGGCAAGTCGGAGAAGTTCGCTGCGCGTTACGGCGTGGAAGGCGTGCGTTTCTATCCGAGCCACAAGGAACTGATCGACAACGAGCAGCTTGACGCGGTGAGCGTGTGCACGTACAACATGACGCATGCCGAGTGTACCATCTATGCGCTCGAGCACGGCGTGAACGTGCTTCTGGAGAAACCGATGTGCGTGACGACCGAAGAAGCGGTCGAGATCATGCGTGCCGAGAAAAAGAGCGGCAAGATTCTCTCCATCGGCTTCCAGCCCAGACTCGACGAAAACATGAAGATGGTCAAGCAGATTGTGCAGTCCGGCGTGTTGGGCAAGATCTACTACATCCAGACCGGCGGCGGCCGCAGACGCGGTATTCCGAACAGCACGTTCATCGAGCAGAAGACGGCCGGTATCGGCGCTATGGGCGACATCGGCTGCTACTCGCTGGATATGGTGCTCAACGCGATCGGCTACCCGAAGCCGCTGACCGTGACGGGCTATACGTCCAATTTCTTCGGCACCAATCCGAAGTATAACAACCCCGCAGACGCGGCGCGTTTCGACGTCGAGGACTTCGCGGCGGCGTTTGTGCGTCTGGAGGGCGACATCATCCTCGATTTCCGCATCAGCTGGGCTATGCACATCGACTCTCCCGGCGATACGGTCATCCTCGGCACGGAAGGCGCACTGCGCATTCCCGCGACTGACTGCTGGAACGGCAGCATCGGCGGCCCGATGACAATCTATTCCGACATGGCGGGCAATCAGGTCGAGACCAAGATCCCCGTGTGCGAGAATCACGGCAAGGGCCTGTTCTACAAGAAGGTGCGTTCCTTCCTCGATGCGGTTCTCGAAGGCGGCGAAGCGCCCGTGCCGTCGAGCCAGATCATCTACAACCAGGCGATCATTGACCACATCGTCAAATCTGCGGCGATCGGCAAGGAAATTGACGTCGTGATTCCGGAAATCTGAGTTTATCGGTTCAAAGGGGTTGTCTGAAAAAGGCAGCCCCTGTCTTTTGCCCTGAAAAAAAGCTGCGGAGGCTCTATATGCATAAACGTATACACATGGTCTGCAACGCGCATCTCGATCCCGTCTGGCAGTGGGAGTGGGAGGAAGGCGCAGCCGAAACGCTCTCGACGTTCCGTGTCGCGGCGCGACTGTGCGAGCGGTTCGACGGCTTCATTTTCAACCACAACGAAGCGCTGCTGTACCGCTGGATCGAGGAATACGAACCGGCGCTGTTTGAAAAAATCTGCTCGCTTGTCCGTGCGGGCAAGTGGCATATTATGGGCGGCTGGCACCTGCAGCCGGACTGCAATATGCCGTCCGGCGAGGGCTTTGTGCGCCAGATTCTGTCCGGACGCGCGTATTTCCGCGAAAAGTTCGGTGTGGAGCCGACCACGGCGATCAACTTTGATCCTTTCGGCCATACGCGCGGACTTGTGCAGATTCTGAAAAAGTCCGGCTTCGACAGCTACCTGTTCGGCAGACCCGGCGACAACGACATTCATCTGCCTGCCGACCTGTTCGAGTGGGTCGGTTACGATGGCTCGAGGGTCATGGCCTACCGCCGGTGCGGGTACAAGTCGATGCTGGGCGAGGCGACCGAAAAGATACGCGCTGTCACCGAAGGCTGTGCCGACGGCGATTTTGAAATCTGTTTGTGGGGCGTGGGCGATCACGGCGGCGGTCCGTCGCAAAAGGATCTGGAGGACATTGAAGCGCTGCAAAAAGAATTTCTCGCTGAAGGCATCGAGCTGATCCATTCAACGCCGGAGGCCTTTTTTCGTGAAGTGCGCAGGACGGGAAAGACGCTGCCGACACATGCGGGCGATCTGAACGCATGGGCGGTCGGCTGCTATACGAGTATGATCCGTGTCAAGCAGAAATACCGTGCGCTGGAGAATCTGTACTTTACAGCCGAACAGATGGCGGCTGCCGCACACGCGCAGGGTCTGATGGCGTATCCGAAGACGGAGCTGGAGGCGGCAATGTACGATCTGCTGACTGTGCAGTTTCACGACATTCTGCCCGGTTCCTCCATTCAGCCGGCGGAGGAAATGGCGCTGCGCATGCTCGGCCACGGGGAAGAAATCCTCTCCCGTGTGCGCATGCGTGCATTTTTCGCGCTGTCCGGCGGACAGGCGCCGACGCAGCCCGACGCCATCCCGATCCTCATCTACAATCCGCATCCGTACCCGGTTGAGGGCGATTTCACATGCGAGATGATGCTGTGGGATCAGAACTGGGCAGACGAATTCTCTATGCCGCAGGTCTTGCAGGACAGCAAGGCGATTCCGACACAGTGCGAAAAAGAGAACAGCAATCTCAATCTCGACTGGCGCAAGCGCGTGACGTTCCACACGACGCTCCTGCCCATGCAGATGAACCGTTTCGACTGCACGTATACCAAAATGCCGTGCAAACCCGCGCCGGAAACGCGCGAGGACGACCGGCATCTGTATCTGGAAAATGACCGAGTATGCGTCCGGATCGGCAAAGGCAGCGGCTATGCGGAGAGTTACACCGTGGACGGGTGCGAGCTGCTGTCCGCGCCGTGCGCGCTGCACGTCGTGCAGGATGACAGCGACCCGTGGGGCATGTGTGTGCGTGCGTTCCCTGATCGGATCGGTACGTTCCGGCTGCTTTCCGCAGACGAAACGGCTGCGATGTACGGCGTGAAGGCGCCGATTCCCGCCGTGCGCTGTGTCGAGAGCGGCAGTGTGCGCACGACGGTCGAGGCGGCGCTCGGCTACGGAAGATCCCGCGCCGTGGTGCGCTATACACTTTCCGAAACCGACGCCGCGCTGCGTGTGGAGCTGCGCGTTTTCTGGAACGAAACGCAGAAAATGCTCAAGTTCGGCGTCCCGTCTGCGCTGACAGAGACACGCTGCCTGGGTGAAGTCGCTTACGGCGAGGAAGTGTTCCCGCAGAACGGTATGGAGCACTGTGCGCAGCGGTTCGTGCGTCTGACGAACGACGACGCGGCGCTGAGCGTATTGACAGAATCCACCTACGGCTTCTCTGCCGAAGACAATACATTATATATGACGCTGCTGCGCTCTGCGGCGTACTGTGCGCATCCGATCGGCGATCGCGAGCGCATCCCGCAGGATCGCTACACGCCGCACATGGAGCAGGGCGAGCGGACGTTTGGGTTTACGCTGTTTGGCGGCGACGCCGGAACCGTGCGCACCGAAACACCGCGCCGGGCGGAAATGCTGCACAGAACGCCGATGGCGCTGTCCTTCTATCCGCCGACGGGTGGACAGGCGAGTGCGCCGGTGTTCACGCTCACGGGCGATCCGGTTGAGCAGACGGCTTTCAAAAAAGCCGAGGACGGCGACGGTTTTATCCTGCGTCTGTTCAATCCTTTTGACCGCGCGGCGACGGTGACGCTGCACGCCGATCGGCTTTCGATTCACCAGACGCGCACACTCGGCGCATACGAAATACGCACACTGCGTCTGGCTGACGGCGGCGTGCGCGAAAACGACCTGACAGAAAAGGAAATCTGACCATGGCAAACGAATGGATTATGTACGGTGCGGATGCAAACGATCCCTACCGCCTGAAAACTTCCGATGCACTGACGCAGTATGTGAATGAGATCGGATTTCTGCCGCTGTTCCGCAACGCGATTCCCGGCTTTTCCGTTGAGGAACGCACATTGTCTTATGACTGGTGGAGCGGCGATGAGCGGCGCGACCCGTGGGAGTGGCGGCGCATCCTTGCCGCGGAGGGCGAAGTGGCTTACGGCAAGTTCTTCGACGGCAAGGCCGGCTTTATTTCCAAAACGTGGCTGCCGTATTTCGCCAATTTCCGCCGCGACGGGTACGACTTCGATGCGCTCTGGGACGAAGGCAAGGCCCAGCGCCGTCAGAAGAAGATTATGGACTGCTTTGCAAACGGCGAGGAGCTGTTTTCCTACGTCACGCGCGAGCTTGCCGGATTCGGAAAGGGCGGCGAGAAGAATTTCGAGGGCACGGTCACGGCGCTGCAGATGCAGCTCTACCTTGTGGTGCGCGACTTTCGGCAAAAGGTCAGCCGTGCAGGCAATCCCTACGGCTGGCATCTGGCGGTCTATACCATGCCCGAGACGATCTGGGGCTACGATCTGCTGTCCGCCGCCTACGGCGAAGAGCCGTCCGCGTCACATGCGCGGATCACGGCGCACATGCACGACGTCTATCCCATCGCCGACGACGAGAGCATCCGCAAGGTGCTTGGATAAAAAGAAAGGTTCATCACGGATTTTTGTGGGATGGTCAGATGTCGGTAAAGAGCGGTGTCATCGCGAGGAGCGAAGCGACGCGGCGATCCGTAACCCCGGCAGTGCATAAATGAACAAGAAGGAGAACGGATTGCCGCGCGCCATA
>JAFSYM010000136.1 GCA_017450005.1 Clostridia bacterium | reverse complement strand
CTCGCAAACCTGACAAGCCGCTCGGGTCGCTCTCCAGCGTTGCCCTATCCTGCTTGTCAGTAAAGCAAAACCATTATACCACAAATCATGCTCTTGGAATTCAAACATGAATTATTTGTCCGAATCGCGGGGCGTGCTTCAGCCCTTGGTATAACCTCATTGTAGTACATTCGTTCGGCAATGTCACTACAGTCTTTCAAGTGTCAACAGTGCAACGTGTCAACAGCGTTTTCTATAATAGGGTCTATAGCGTGATTTTTATATATACTTCTTCATGCTTTTACTATTTTCTTTAACTCTTTGTTGACACTGTTGACATTATATAAAAAGAGGGATAATTCCTTTATATATCAAAGGTTTTAGGTGTCAACAGGGGGTGGCAACAGACCCCCTAAAGTGTCAACGAACTTTTATTTCTGTACAAGAAAATAGCGAGTTTACACAAAAAGTCTGTTGACACTGTGAACACTTCGTTGACACCCCCATAAACGCAAAAAAGCCCGGAAGCCGCAGCCTCCGAGCTATGTGTCAGATATGCTATTTGAGCAGGTTTGCCGCTGCCTTCATGCGTTCCTGTTCGACGTGGGTGTACTTGCGGTTGGTTTTTTCGGACGTCTGTCCCATCATCTTGAGGCGCGTCGCTTTGGTCACGCCGTCGCTCTCCAGGCGTTCCAGCAGCGTGTTGTAGGTGTGCCGGGTGCAGTGCGGCGTGAATTTTTTACCTTCCGGCGCTCTGATCTGCAGCTGCTCCAGCGTGTCGTAGAACGCCGCACGCAGACGCTTGACAGGCCAGGCGCGCAGCTCCTCGCGGTATCGGTCGCCTTTGCCGCCGTTGTTCCACGTCCAGCAGAACAGCGCAGGGCCGCGCATGGCTGCATACCGCTCCACCGTCGGGCGTATGACGTCGGGGACGTACACGATCCTATTCTTGCCGGCGTCGGTCTTGAGACCGCCGGTCAGCGTGCCGGCTGCCGGGTCCCAGTCGAACAGCGTCAGATCACAGTACTCCTGGATCCGCCATCCTGTGTAGCACATCACAAGGATCAGGTCGGCGATGCCGACGCCGTTCTGCGCCGCTTCCTTGAGCGTTCGCAGCTGCAGGTCGGAGAAGATCGGCTTCTCGTCCTGCACGGCTTTCGGCAGCTTCACGAACTCGGCGTAGTTTTTGTCGATAATGTCGTTCTGCATGGCGTACTCTTCCAGCATCACGAGCAGCAGCTTGACCTTCTCCAGTGTCGACCGGCTGAGCCCCTGATCCGCGCAGTCGTTGACGACGGCCTGCATTTGTCCGCTGCGCAACTCTTTGACCTTCTGACGGTGCAGCGGCGCGATGTGCTTCCAGGCGGCGCGGTAGTTGTTGACCGTGCTCTTGTCGATGTCGTGAAATGCAAGAGTGTGCCACTCCTCATAGAGCTGCTCCACGGTGAATTCCGACTTTTTCGCCGGCGGTTTCAGGTGGTAACGATAAAGGGCTTCCAGCGCTTCCTGGCGTGTCTCAAAATAGCCGAGCAGCCGTCTGTGGAATTTGTGATCGTCTCCGCGGATCGCGGGAGCATACGCCCGCCACGGTCGGCGCCTGTTTTCTGCGGAACGGGAGACGGTTCCGCCGCCGTTCGCCGATCTCTTGTACTTTTTGGGCATAAAAAGACCTGCCTTTCTGTAAAATAGTTGCATTTTCAGAGGGCAGGTGATATAATGATTATATCAGCCTACCCTATGACTTCCCAGGGGGTTGGTGCTTACCCGTTCAGCGCTGCAACGCTGGGCGGGTTTTACTTTTTTAACCGTATCGAAATCGAGGCGGTTTATTTTACAAGATAAACTGTAACTTTTGCCGAGACGGTATCAGGCTCGTCATCGTCTTCATCTGCAATGTCTTTTTCGGCAAGAACGCCGACGGCTTTCATGGGTTTGTTTTCGTCGATGTATTTCGCGCCGCTTTTTGACAAACTGCCTATTTCATCGTTGCTCTCGTTGATCAGAGAATACCCGCCGCCCTCTTCTTCGTCAAGGGTCAAAACCTCGCCGATTTCCGTTTGATCCAACGCTTCCAAGCGGGAGTTTGACCATTCGTCCGACGCCTTTTTGGTGATTCTTGTGATCGGGAATGTTTTGCACTCGTATTGTCTCAAGAGCTTATAAAAACCGATCTTGTATGTGGCTTTCCGGTTTTCAACGGAAAATTTATTCAGATAGATGTTGATGGGCTCTTTTCGTTTTAGCCAATCGTGGATCATGTCCTGCGTTTGGCCTTTGTAAATGTAGCCGATCTTTGCGTCCTTCAAATATACCGCAACTGCTTTTTCGTCATATTCGTTTTCCGGCTCCGGGCGAAGTTCCAAGTATTTGCCCCCGTTCCCGCGCAGCAATTCAGCATCAACATCCGGCGGCAGGAACAAATCATGCTCGTACTGGTAGCGCAAAACGCTTTGCCCTTCGTACTCCGGCATATAATCGAAGTCCTTTTCTCCGTCCGGGTTTTCTGACGTCTTCGTCAGTTTCGTCGGTGTCTTTCGCTTTTTTTTCAGAACGACAAACAAGGTGACGGCGGCCGCGGCAACCAGCAGCAGTATAACGCCGACAATCGGTTTCTCCCGGATCACTGCGATCAGAATAAGTACGAGAAGGATCGCAACAGCGATCCATAATCCACGTTTGGAACTGCCGGAAGTGTTTTTCTTTGCCATGAGGTGTCATTCCTTCCTATTTAACCTATCGAAATCGGTAGGTTTATTATTTTTTAAGATGCCGAGTAAAGCTCGTGCGCTTTACGGATAAAGTCCTCGGTCACGTCGAAAAACTCGGCGAGATCCCAGACTTCCACGATCCCGTCTCGGAGGGCTGCGTTCCAGGCTTTCCGGGTGATCAGCTGACGGATCGCCCACTTGTCTGCGCGGCGTTCGTACTTCCTTCGGACGTCGGCTTTTGCATAGGGGTTGTAAAAAGCCCCCGTTTCACAATGTCCGAGCTCATGCGCGAGATGCACCCGCTCCTCTTTGGACGACCAGTACCCGGTGTCCATACCGATATAGCAGGCACCGGATTCCGCCATTGCTGCCGTCGACCGGTTCTCCGGCAGAGGCATATCCAGGATCGTGATGCCGTGCTCTTCCGCTCTGCGGTACAGATCAAGTGTTTTCGTCTTTTTTCGCCGCCTCTCTTGCCTCCACGTATTTCGCGAAGTTTACTACCTCCTCCCACATAGCGTCGGTCACTTCACCGCCGCCGTCGAAGAGGGCGATTTTTGCCGTCTCAATCATGCGCTGCCGTTCCGCATCGTGGTCATGCTCTTCGATTAAATCAGACTTGAGAATACCAAAATACTGAGCCAGCAGCTCGATTTTGTCCATTCGCGGGTATTTTACTCCGTTAAACCAATCCGTAAAAGTGGTATATTTGAAACCGAGTGCTTCACACACACGAACGCGGTCGACCCCTTTTTTCTTCATATAATATCGAAGGTTTTTAGCAAATACTTCTTTATTGCCGAGTGCGCTCATAGCATAATCAACTCCTTTGAATGTCTTAATTATACGCTTTACCCGTACAAAAGTCAAGAATATTTTTATTTTTTTACGCTTTTGGGGTTGACATTACGCTTTAGGCGTTGTATAATGGGTCACGTTGGAAGGAGGTGAATGCAATGCGGCTCACGATGAAAGCGGCACGGGTCAATAAGAATTTGAAGCAGTCGGAAGCTGCGGATCGTATCGGTGTTTCAGAAGCAACGATTTCCAAGTGGGAGCGTGGTCTCTGTGTGCCGAATGTTAAGTTTATACCGTTGATTGAGGCGGTGTACGGCGTAACATATGACGATCTTATTTTTTTACCCTGCAATAACGCTTAAAGCGTAGTTTTGGAAGGAGGTACTAAATGTTTAACCGCAAGAAAAAGAAAATCGCCGAGCTGACGCAGCTTGTGGTGATGTGGAAAGACCAGGTGCGCGTCGGGAACGAGGAGATCAACCGGCTGCACGGGGAAATCGAAGAGCTGCAGGAAAAGCTCGCACACGAACAGGATCACGTTTCCGCGCTGATGCAGGCGAACGGCGAGCTCAAGCGCGAACTGTACGAGCAGGAGCAGAAATGCGAAAAGCTCAAAAGCGATCTGACCGGCGCGGCGGCGTTACTCGAAGAAACGCAAAAGAAACTGACCGGTGACACTGATCTGCAGGCGCTAAAGGATAAGGTGCTTGTCGAGGTTGCGCGTGATCTCGCTTGTCCCTCTGATTGCACGAAGCACGCGAACCCCGGACCCGGCGGCAGCGTCTGCCGCAACTGCATCCGCAACCCGCGAGCAGTGGACAAGTACACAAACGGAACATACACACCCGAAAACGGAAAGGAGTAAAACAATGTTTATCAGCATCATTTTAGGCGTCGTATTCGCCGTCCTGGCGTTCTTTGCGATCGGATTTACCAGAGTATCCCGCGAACAGGAAAAGACCGGCGCGGCCGTTGTGTCCGGGCTTCTCGCACTGATCTTTATCGTCGCGCTGTTCCTGATCCCCGCCAGCGTGCGCACGATCGACACCGGCGAGGTCGCAGTCGTCAAGCATCTTGGCAAAGCAACCGGCACCCGCACAGCCGGCGTTCACTTCGACCTGTGGGTGACAAACAAGTACCTGCGCTACAACGCGAAAGTGCAGACGCTCGACCTGACGACGGCAGCGTATTCCAGCGACGCCCAGACAATGGACATCCAAATGACGGTGCAGTATCAGATCCAGACGGACAAGGCCGTCGAGATCGCGAACCGGTACGGATCCAGCGACCTGCTGCAGAACCGCATCGAGAGCATCACGGCAGAAAAGACGAAAGCAGTGCTTTCCGCACATAAGGCGATGGACATTATCGCGCAGCGTGCCGCCATGTCCCCTGCGGTCGAAACAGCGATCCGGGACGCGATCGGCGACGAATACTACGTGGACATCGTGACGGTCGTGATCACGAACATCGACTTCTCGGACGCGTTCGAGGCTGCGGTCGAACAGAAGATGATCGCCGAGCAGAACCAGCTCAAGGCGGAATATGAGAACCAGCAGAAGATCGCGGCAGCCGAAGCGGAGGCAAAGGCGCTGCTGGTAGCCGCCGAAGCGGAAGCCGAAGCAAACCGGCTGCTGGAGAAGTCGCTGACCGAGGAGATCCTTCGGCAGGCGTACATCGACAAGTGGGACGGCAAGCTGCCGGAAACGGTCGCCGGCGACGGCGTCGAGCTGCTGGTACCCGCGGGAACGGAGGCGGCGAAATGACGTTGGTAGATCTTATAAGCCCGCCCGGCGCGGAGTACCCGAAGCCGTATAAAACCTCGCTGATTGTAAAGGATCAGGAGCTTCGGAGTGTTTTAGACGCATTAAAAAACGTGGGGTATGAGGTGATTCCTTACGTATACGCTATCTGCCAACGCGGATACAGGGCTTTTGATGTGCGCGGAGCTCTCACTGCGGTGAAAGCAGGTGACGCGGTATGACCTTCAATGAATGGCTGGATTTTAACGAGCGCTTTTTGTGCGGTGACTGGATACACCTGCACATAACGGACCACACCGGAGAGCAGTCGAATATAATCGGCGCTTTTCGTATCCGCCACGCTCGTGTAATGTATGGCAAGTATCAGGTCGTAGCAATGACCGGAGAGATTATCCAGAGGGACACGCACCTCGTGTCGCTCGCTCTGGTTACGCCCGGTAAAGAGGACGGTGATCCCGGTGACGGATGAGGAGCTGCGTGCATACCCGAAAGTGACCTGCGTAATCGCGGCAAAATACCTCGGTATTGATCCTGAAGTGCTGCGCTGCGGTGTTGAAAACCACGAAATCCCGATCGGTTACGTCCCGCACGGCGAAAAGCGCCGGGGCACGATGTGGGTGAATGTGGAAGCCCTGATCAAATACAAACACGGCGAGATCGACGGTGCTGCGGTGCAGATGTTCACCGACCTCGCACAAAGAGTATCAAAACTTGAAAGGATGAGAACAGCATGAGTAAAAAAGACAAAACCAAAGCAGTCCTTACGGTGGCAATGCTTTCCCTGGTGCTGGTGCACAGAGCGGTTGAGATCCTTGATCTGATCCGCGAATACAAAAAAGGAAAGGAGTCGGACTCATGAACAACGATGCAATCGAGCGCGACGAGGCGCTGGAAGAAACCACGAAGACGCCGAGACCCGTTGACCCGGACAAGACGTGTCAGATCTCCGTGTTCGTTACGGAGCACGTGAAGCAGACGCTCATGACCGACGGCACGGTGCTACACATGAGCCTGGGCAGGTACGCGGGACTGCTGCTGACCAAGGCGGCGGCGGAATCGCCCCTTAATGCCTCCCGAAAAATGCGCGCCCGCTGCGCCAAAGCGGGGTGACGGCATGACAGATAGAGAGCGAGAATTGCAGGCAGAGGTTGAAAAGCTGAAAGCGGATCTTAAAACACAAAAGGCGAATGCCAAAGAATGGGCTGACCAGCACGTCGAGAACCTGAAAGAGATCTCCGCGCTGCGGAAACGCTGCCAGGAGCTCGAAGCGGAACAGACGCCGCCTGTCATCGCGTACGCAAACGGCGGCGAGAGCGGAGTGATTGAAAAGCTGTTTTTCGCCTGCGAGCTGCTGTACGACGCGGGCTACAGTGAAGGCGGTGACTATTACTCGGCGCTGATCAACACACTCGGTCTCATGGAAAGATTCAAAACGTGGAGGGATGAACGAAAATGACAAGAGAACAAAGACACCGCAACTTCTGGGCGGGTATCATCATCGTCGGGCTGACGGTCGTGTTCGTGTGCATTGTCCTGTGCGCGAAAGAGGCGGCAGTGATCGAGGTCGACAGCACCCAGAGCGCCGCCCCCGCAACCGTACCGGCTCCGGCGATCATTTACACCGACCCGGTCGAACCGGAAACGCTGCCGCTCGAATCGACCACATACTACCGGGTGTACTACCCGCTGACAATGGACGAGCGCGAAACGCTTGCCGAGATCATTGCCGGCAAGGCCGGAAACAAGAGCCAGACGTGCCAGCGCATGGTCGCGAATGTGATCTTTAACGATATTATGGATTGTCAAGGCGACCTTAACCAAGCAATGAAAAAGTACGGCCTGGACACGCCGGGAAAGCCGACCACGGACACCTACGAAGCACTGGACGCGATCTTCTTCAACGGTGAGTATATGCTGGACGAAGACGTCCTCTGGTTCAACGATGTCGACCATCCGAGCAGCTTCCACGATTCGCTTGTTTACGTCTGCGAGTGTGACGGCATCGCGTTCTACCGCGCCCACCGGCCGGCAGTCGTTTCGGGAGGTGCAGCGGAATGAAAAAGCCCCTTTACATAGTAATCCTGCAAACAGACGGCGGGATCCGGCTGCAGGCGCTGGAGAGCGGTGACGAACCGACACTGGAACAGCTGCAGACGCTGGTCGGCGGCTACATCGAAACAGTGCCCGCCATGTACGGTGTGATGGTCATTAACGAAGAGGGCAAGCTGTTCCCGCTGCCGTTCAACGCGAACGCGACCGCCATGATGAAAAACAAAGGGCTTGACTACATCGTCGGCGACGCCGTTTTGTGTGTGCCTGCCAGGAATGAGTACGGCGAGGGCATCCTGACAGGGATACCGCGCCGGCACGCAGTACGGATCGCCGACAGCCTACGCGAGGGGACGGTATCGGCAGGCGGCGTGAGGGGATGGTATCAGTATGGCACGTGAAAGGATCTACATCTGCGCACCGTGGCGAGGCAAAACCGCCGAGGAACGCGAGAAGAACGAACAGCGCACCGCAACGATCTGGCGCTGGCTGTATGATCACGGATACCACCCGGTCGCGCCGCAGCTGCTGTACGGGCGCTATCTGAACGACGACGACCCGGAAGAGCGCCGCTTCGGAATGGCTGCCGGCAAGGAGGAGCTGCTGCGGTGTTCCGAGATGTGGGTGTTCGGGGAAAAATTCAGCGAGGGCATGAAGGACGAGATGCGTTTCGCGTATGAGCACAACATCCCGTACAGATTCAACCCAATATCAAATCTTTAAGGAGGAAGGTCTCTAATAATGACCAAACAGCCTACTTTGGTTGCTTATATACGCACCGGTGCATATGTCAGATTGTTCAATCAAATTTTGGTGGATACCATCGTCAACGTGGGTCGCGTTTTTCCGCAAAAAGAAACCGCCAGACTGGTGGCTTTCGAGCAAAACATCGTCGTTCCCTTTAAGGATATGGCAGAGAAAAGAATGCTGAAAGACTATCCCGACGCAAAACACGAACAACTCAAGCATGTTTTCTACGGGACTCCATACACACCTCCACGTGATGATGTGGATCTCGAAGTACAAGGGATCATTATTGATGTCCTGGAGAAAATGTTGGATAAAGCAAAAGCCGCCCGCGAGCTGGCACTCAACGGACGGCACAGGTAAAAACCCATAATTTCATACTACACCAAGAGAGGAGTTTTGTCAATGGACCCGATCACAATCAACATCAACCTCAATCTGCCGGAGAAGCAGACGGAATGGATCTGCAGCGCAATCGCGTGCCTTGCGCAGATCATCGACCAGGCGTCGCGCACCGCCGGCACGCCGTTCCCGCCGGCGCAGGTAAACATGACGCAGCACGGTGCGAACAGCACCCAGATCGCACAGGTGGCGAACGTCACGAAGGGCGACACCTTTGACGCGGAAATCGCACGCGACGCCGACAAGCCCGGATTTACGCCGCCCGGTGTTGATCCGGAAGATACGGAAGACCCGCCGAAGCCGAAGCATACGTACGCCGAATTGAGTGACCTCGTTGTCGTCGTAACGGCAGCCGGTAAAAAGAAGGAAGCCGCTGAGATTGTGCACCGTTACGCCGAGCGTGTGTCTAAGATCCCGGAAGATAAGATCGACGAAGCATACAAGGCGATCAAGGCGCTGAAGGGAGAAGACGATGAAGGAACAGACGCATGATCACGCCGCGCGCGCCCACGCGCTGCTAAGCGCCTCCGGGGCGCACCGTTGGCTCGCGTGCCCGCCGTCTGCGGCCGCTGCGCTGCGGTACCCGGACGAGAGCAGCGAGTACGCTACGGAGGGCACCCGTGCGCATGAGGTCGCAGAGGCGATCGTTTCCGGCATGACGCCCGACGATCTGCTGGAGCACGACGAGTACACGGTCGAAATGGTCAACCACGCGATCGAATATAAGGACTATATCGAAGAGCAGCGGACAAGCCCCGATGATCTTCTGCTGCTGGAAACGCGGGTAGACTTCTCACCCTGGGTGCCGGAGGGCTTCGGTACGTGTGACGCGATGCTGATCCGCGGCAATGTGCTGACAGTGATCGACTACAAGTACGGCGTCGGCGTGCCGGTGTCGGCGGTCGACAACCCGCAGATGCGGCTCTACGCGCTCGGTGCGCTGAACGATTACGGCATCGCCCTCGATGTGGAGACGGTCGAAATGCACATCTACCAGCCGAGGATCCACAACATCAGCACCGACACGATCAGCGTGGACAAGCTGCTGCGCTGGGGCGAGAAGGTCGTCAAGCCGATCGCGGCGAAAGCCTGGGAAGGCAAGGGCACCTATAAGGCCGGCGACCACTGCCGGTTCTGCCCGCACGCCGCAAAATGCCGCGCACTCGCCCACTACTGCGAGAGCATTGTCGACCTGCACGGCAGCGAACACGCCATACCGACGCTCACACCTGCAGAGATCGCGGACATTCTCACCGCCGAGCCTGTTATCGCCTCCTGGCTTCGCCGGGTCAAGGCACGGGCACTGGAAGAGCTTCTGGACGGCAAAGAGATCCCCGGTTTCAAGGCGGTGGACGGTCGGCTCGGCAATCGCCAGTGGGCAGACGAGAGCCGCGTCGTGGAGATCCTACGGGATAACGGCTACGGAGAGGACGACTACACCGAGCGCAAGCTCAAGAGCCCGGCAGGCATGGACGAACTGCTCGGCAAAAAGACTGCCGCCGAAATGCTCGGCAGCGTGACCGTCCGCAAACCCGGTTCCCCGACAATCGTCCCGGATACCGACAGACGCCCGGCAGTGACAAAAGCCGAGGCGCTGGCAAAAGACTATGATTAAAAATTAGGAGGAATCTATTATGGCAATCAAAGACACCCAGGTAATCACAGGTAAGGTCCGTTTCAGCTTCTGCCACCTGTTCGAGCCCTACGAGGGCAAAGACGGCGACAGCAAGGCGAAGTACAGCGTAACGCTGCTAATCCCGAAGGCGGACAAGGCGACACTCGCCAAGATCAAGGCGGCGACCAAGGCGGCGGCGGATAAGTACCGTGATAAGAACGGCGCAAAATCATTCCCCGAAAAATACAACAATACGATCCACGACGGCGACGGCGTCCGCGAAAGCGGCGAACCTTACGGCGAAGAATGCCGCGGCTGTTACGTGATCACCGTGACCTCGAACAAAAAGCCAATGTGCTTTGACAAGTTTAAAAATGAGATCACCGATCCCGACGAAATCTACAGCGGCTGCTACGGCCGTGCGTCGATCAACTTCTCCGCGTACAATCATAAGGGGAAGAAGGGCGTCAGCGGCTATGTGAACAGCGTGATGAAGCTGCATGACGGCGAGCCGCTCGGCGGTGCAGTAGCCACGGCGGACGACTACGACGACGATTACGAGGACGACTATGACGACGATCTCGATGGTCTCCTGTAAGAGGCTCTTCGTCGATCTCGAAACATACTCCGGCGTCGACCTGCAGGACTGCGGACTGTACAAATATGTGGAAAGTCCCGACTTCCGCGTCCTGCTGGTCGCCTGGGCGATCGACGACGCCGAGGTGCAGGTGATCGACGTGGAAAAAGGCGAACCGCTGACGGCGTTTCTGCGTACGCTGCAGGACGCGAATATCGTCAAGGTTGCGCACAACTGTGCGTTCGAGCGCGCGTGTCTCCAAAAGCTGACCGGACGGTACCAGCCGCCGGAAGAGTGGGAGGACACGATGCATCTCGCGGCTATGAACGGCCTGCCGCTCACGCTGGAAGGCGTCGGCGCCGCGCTCGGTCTGCCGCAGCAGAAGCTCAAAGAGGGCAAACAGCTGATCACGTTCTTCTGCAAGCCGCACACGGTGCTCGCAACGATCGACGGGCAGATGTCGTGGAAAACCACCGCAAGTGTGCGACGTCTGCCGTCTGATGCGTTGGAGAAGTGGGAACGCTTCAAGTACTACAATAAGGTGGATGTCGAGGTGGAGCGGACCGTGTACCGCCGCCTCGCGCCCTCCACGCAGATCTCCGACGCCGAGCGTGCGGTGTTTTACGCAGACGCCCGGATCAACGAACGCGGCGTGCTGGTGGACGAGACGCTGGCGCTCGCCGCACTGTCGATGCAGAACCGGTTTGAGGTCGCCGCACGCGAGGAGATGGCGAAGCGGACCGGTCTCGCAAACCCGAACAGCGTCCCGCAGCTCTCCGAATGGCTGCGCAAGACGGCGGGTCTGCGGGTCACGAAGCTCGACAAGGCTGCCGTCGCCGCGCTGCGGGAGAAGAAGCCGGACGCGAACACCGACCGCGTGCTGGAGCTCCGGCAGCAGCTCGGCAAGACCAGCACGAAGAAGTATACCGTCATGCTCCGCGCCGCCTGTGCCGATCACCGTGTCCGCGGGATCACACAGTACTACGGCGCCGGCAGGACAGGCCGGTGGGCGGGACGGCTCGTGCAGATGCAGAACCTCCCGCAGAACCACCTCGACCGGATCGAGGACGTCCGGCAGCTCGTGAGGGACGGCGACTACGACACCGTGTCGATGATCTACGACAGCATCCCGGACACGCTCTCCCAGCTCGTGCGCACGGCGTTCATCGCGCCGGAGGGCAAGACGCTGCTCGTGGCGGACTACTCCGCGATCGAGGCGCGCGTGATCGCGTACCTCGCCTGTGAGCAGTGGCGGCTCGACGCTTTCGCCGCCGGCAAGGACATCTATTGCCAGAGCGCCTCGCAGATGTTCCACGTGCCGGTGGAGAAACACGGGCAGAATGCACACCTGCGGCAGAAGGGCAAGATCGCGGAACTGGCGTGCGGATACGGCGGGGGCGTGGCAGCCCTCAAGGCGTTTGGCGCCGACAAGATGGGATTGACCGAGACGGAGATGAAAGAGATCGTCGACCAGTGGCGCGCCGCTTCGCCGATGATCCCGAAGCTGTGGCGGCGTGTTGAGGACGCAGCCGTACGTGCGCTGGAGAATCCCGGCAAGACCTACGGCGTGCAGCGGAAGCGATACGACCCCGCGCGCGCGGCGGAGAACGAGAACGCGACGGGCGGCAGCGGCTACTCGGCGCTGTTCAACGCGGGCGGGATCGTGTGCGTGTTCCGACGCGACAAGGACGCGCTGCGCTGCACTCTGCCGTCCGGGCGTAAGCTCTCTTACTGGGGCGCGCGGCTCGACAGCGGCGGTCAGATCGTTTTCAAAGGGATCGGCACTGAAAACAAGAATTTCATTGACCTCAAGACCTGGGGCGGGAAGCTGGTCGAGAACGTCGTGCAGGCGTTCGCGCGTGACTGCCTCGCGACGGCAATCGTGCGGCTCGACGCCGCCGGATACGACATCTGCTTCCATGTGCACGACGAGATCATCGCCGAAGCGCCGGCAGATGCCCGGTGGGAGGATATGGCTGCCGTTATGAGCCGGCCGATCGACTGGGCGCCGGGGCTGCTGCTTCCCGCCGACGGCTACAGTACAGTATTTTACAAAAAAGAATAAGCGGGGGGGGGGGTAACATGGACTTGCAAAATGACCGCGTGCTGGACATAGCGACCGGAAACAGTCGCCACCAGAAGACGTGGAAGAACCAGAAAATGAAATGGTCGGAGTTACTCGCCCGCCTGGAAAACCCGACCCGGACACAGGAAACGGTTGCGGAATTCGCAAAGATGTCGAAGAAGCTGCAGTCTGACCGGAAGGATGTCGGCGGTTTCGTCGGCGGGTATCTTAAAAAAGGACGCCGTGTAGCGCCGGCTGTGCGCCACAGAGACGTTTTATGTCTCGACGCGGACTTCGCCACCCAGACGCTTTGGAGCGATTGGAGCAGCAAATACGGCAACGCAGCGGCCATCTATTCAACGCACAAGCATACGCCGGAAGCGCCGCGCCTGCGTTTGGTTGTTCTGCTCTCGCGGCAGACGACGCCGGACGAGTATCAAGCGGTCGGCAGACGGATCGCGGAAAGCTTGGGTATAGATCAGTTTGACGACACGTCCTACGAACCGCACAGGCTCATGTATTGGCCGAGCTGTTCCCGCGACGGCGAGTATGTGTTCGACTATATCGACGCTCCGGCGCTGGACGTGGACGCGGTACTGGCGACGTACTACGACTGGACCGACGTCACCGCGTGGCCGTTCAGCACCCGTGTGACCGAGGCGATCCGCAGAACCGCGGCAAAGCAAGAGGATCCGCTCGAAAAGGACGGGCTCGTCGGCGCGTTCTGCCGGGCATACTTCCCGATCAGCCTCGCGATCGACCGCTTCGTGGAAAGCTACGAGCCGTGCGGCGACGGGCGCTATACATACATCGAGGGCAGCACCGCCGGCGGCATCGTCGTCTACGACGATAAGTACGTGTACAGCCACCACGCCACAGATCCGGCGAGCGGGCACCTGTGCAACGCGTTCGACCTCGTCCGGCTGCACCGCTTCGGCGGTCTGGACGAGGCGTGCGACCCGGACACACCGGCCGGCGGCAGGCCGAGCTACAAGGCGATGATGTCGTTCGCCGGTGACGACGCCGACGTCAAGGCGCAGTTGTACAAGGATCGCATGAGCGACTACGACGACGGCTTCACGGACACCGAGGACACGGACGACGAGCTGCCGCTGGCGTGGACGTCGAAGCTCAAGACGACGAAAAACGGCGACCTGGCACAGACGATCGAGAACGCGGTGACTGTACTCCGAAACGATCCGCGCCTCGCCGGGTGCGTCGCTATGGACGACATGGAGCACGGGATCGTCGTGCAGCACGATCTCCCCTGGCGTAAGCTCGACACGGCGAAGGACACCGACCTGTGGAGGGACGGCGACGACGCGGCGCTCCGGCTCTACATGGAGCGCATCGGGCTGAACGGCAAGGACAGGATCTTCGACGCGCTGAACGTGGTCGCCGACGAACGGCACTACCACCCCGTGCGCGACTACCTCGACGGCTGCTATTGGGACGGCGTCGAACGGCTGGACACGCTGCTGGTGGATTATCTCGGCGCCGAGGATACGCCGTACACCCGCACGGTGACCCGCAAGACGTTCGTCGGCGCCGTTGCGCGGATCTACCGTCCCGGCTGCAAGTTCGACTATATGCTGACGATCCGCGGCCGTCAGGGCATCGGCAAGAGCGCCCTGATCGCGCGCATGGGCGGCAAATGGTTCTCCGACAGCGTGATCAGCGTGCAGGGCAAGGACAGTTACGAGCAGGTGCAGGGCGTCTGGATCGTCGAGATGGGCGAGCTGGCGACGCTGCGCAAATCCGAGGTCGAGCAGGTCAAGTCTTACGTCTCGAAGCAGAAAGACCGCTTCAGAGCCGCCTACGGGCGCCGTATTCAGACTTACGACCGGCAGTGCATCTTTATTGGCACGACCAACGAAACGCTGTTCCTGCGCGACCAGACGGGTAACCGGCGCTTCTGGGTGGTCGATACGCCGAACACACCGGCGCATTCCTGGCGGGAGCTCACCGACGACCTTGTGCAGCAGCTCTGGGGCGAGGCGGTCTACCGCTACAAACAGGGCGAGACGCTGTATCTGGACGACGACATGGAGCGCGTCGCAGCGCAGGTGCAGGCGTCGTTCGAGGAAGAGGACGCGCGCGTCGGCATCATCGCCGACTACCTCGACCGGGATCTGCCGGCAGACTGGGAAAACAAGGACATATACGACCGCCGCGAGTGGCTGGACAGCAACGAAAAGGGCACGATCAAGCGTGCCACCGTCTGCACGATGGAGATCTACTGCGAGGCGCTCGGCAAGGATCCCGCAAAGCTCGACAACTACGAGCTGCGGATGATCTCGCAGATCCTCGCAAAGTTCCCGGAATGGGAGTATCAGGGCGGCAAAGTCAAGCGCATAAAACACTACAAGCGGCAGCGGTACTATAAGCGCATCGGCGCGGACGAAGCCGCGGAAGCGGAGGCGCTGCGCAAGGGGCGTCAAGACGCCGACGATCTGGAGGTGAGCTTGTGAAAGCCTTAATAAAACAGCAGGGCGGAAACCGTTACCTGCACCGCGCGTCCAAGGTGCTGGTGCGCAAGGCGACCAAGTATTTCACAGCCGTCGCAGCGGAGATCCTGCTCGACGGGTTCCATTGGGAGCAGGATCGCGCGGTCGATTTCCTGGAGCGTTTCTACGATCAGTACGTGGCGATGCACCAGAGCTATCTCATGATCCAGGACTACGCGCCGACGCTGTGGGACGAATACCACTATGCGGTTGAGCTGCGAAACAAAGCCGAGAAGAAGGACGCGACGCCCGTCGCCGCTCTGGGCCAGCGTATGACGGACACGGCGGTGCTGTGGGTTGTGCAGGTGATGGCGCTCACGCTGTTGGACAAGTTCGGGTGGGACACGACCGCCGTCACCCGCTTCATGCGGAACATTGACAATGCTGTGCCGAAGTTCATCGACGGCGGTGGTGACTATGAGGCGCGGATCCAGAAGCTGCGCGAGAAACACGGGCTCGACATACACAAGTATGTCAAGATGGGAGGCGAGACGTTATGAAGCACAAAGCCGAATATGACGCCGTCCTCCGGTGCGCAGAGTTTGTCCGGGACTACGCAGAGACGCACAAGATCAGCGCCAAAGAAGCGTGCAGGCGGATCGGGATCCACGTGCATAGTGTGTACGCATGGGAACACGACGGCGCAGCCCCGGGGTTGTATGTACTACAGGCATTGTACTGTGCGGGCGCGAATCTGGACTACATTATGACGGGGAGGCGGTACGAGTGATCCTGGAAAAAGAGATCGAACAGCAGCTCGTCCGCATGGCACGCCGGTACGGCGGCTGCGCGCTCAAATGGGTGTGCCCCGGCTGGGCAGGCGTGCCGGATCGGATCGTGCTGCTGCCGGGCGGGAGGATTTACTTCATCGAGCTCAAACGCCCGGACGGCCGCGCATCAGAGCGGCAGAAGTGGTGGGCGAATAAGCTGCGCGGCCTCGGCTTCGACTGCTACTTCCTGCTGTCGGTCGAGGACGTGCAGCACTTTGAAGAATTTTTGACCTGAGAGGAGGCAGGAGTATGACGGATGATTGCAAAAACACCTATACTTTTCTCGCAAATTGGAAGCGGATGTGTGATTTCTTAAACCAGAAGTGCGGAAAAGTATGCCCTTTATCAAACGGGACGTACAAAGGCTGCCGAGTGGTTTTAATGGAAGATCCTCGGAGAGCGATTTCTGTTGTGCAGGCTTGGTCAGACGAACACCCGCTGCCGAAGCCGAAAACGTATGAGGACGAACTGAAAAAACTATTACCTGCTTCCCTGCTTTATCGCAAAAATATGGACGGGAAGCAAGAGGTTTATCTGTGCAGACAAATGCTGTTTGACAGCGAGCCGCCTTATTGCAACGGGTATATCGTAGACAAGGTCTGTATGAAGTGCTGGAACGAACCATACCCGCAACAGGGGGCAAGCGTATGAGATACCGCTTGCAGCGCCGGGAGCGTTATGTTTTGCCGAACACCTTAGGCGGAACATCTCAGCCGGTCTATACATATCGCTGGAAGGACATCGCAACATCGGACGAGCGCGATCTTCTGGAAATAATGGCGGGCGGCAGAGAAGACTTGCGCGTGATTGATGTTTTTGAGGCCTTTACAGAAGAGGAGGTGATCACTTGAACTTTGACCCGTATCCGCACCAGCAGGCAGGGATTGAATGGATCGAGCAGCACCCGGCTGCGGCGCTTCTCTGGGGCATGGGTACCGGCAAGACGGTGACGACGCTGACCGCCGTCGACCGTCTGCTGTTCGACTGGCTGGAGGACGGTCCGGTGCTTGTGATCGCTCCGAAGCGCGTCGCCGAGAACACGTGGAGCAAAGAGACGGCGAAGTGGGAACACTTGCAGCATCTTCGGATTTCAAAAGTCATGGGCTCCGGCATACAGCGCGTCGACGCGATCAAGACGCCGGCGGACATCTACGTGATCAACCGCGAGAATGTCGTATGGCTGGTCGACCTGATCTTATCTTGTCGCGCCCCGTGGCCGTTCCCGATCGTCGTAATCGACGAGCTGTCCAGCTTCAAGAGCGCACAGGCGAAGCGCTGGAAGGCGCTGCGGCGTGTCAGAGGTCAGATCAAGCGCATCATTGGGCTGACCGGCACGCCGCGCCCGAACGGCATCGAGGATCTGTGGCCGGAGCTGTATCTGCTCGATCGGGGCGAGCGGCTCGGCAAGACGCTGACCATGTTCAGGCAGAAGTATCTGACACCGGAGAAGATGAACGGGCATATCGTGTACAGCTACAAGCCGAAGCCTGGAGCGGAGCAAGAAGTCTACGACCGGATCGGCGACATCTGCATGAGTATCCGCAAAGAGGACGTGCTGTCGCTGCCCGGTCAGATCTACGAGGACGTGGAGCTGACGCCGCCGAAGGATCTGCTCAAACGGTACAAGAAGTTCGAGCGGGACAAGGTGCTGGAGGCTCTGGACGACCACGGTGATCTGATCGCCGGCTCGGAGGCTGCGCTCGTCAACAAGCTGCTCCAGTTCGCAAACGGCGCGATCTACGACGAGGACGGCGGCGTCCACGAGCTGCACAGCGTCAAGCTCGACGCGCTGGAGGAGCTGCTGGAAGAGGCAGGCGGCGACAACGTGCTCGTGCTGTACGCGTATAAGCACGACGCCGACCGCATCCGCAGCCGGATTGAGTGCCGCACGCTCGACACGCCGCAGGACATCGACGACTGGAACGCCGGCAGGATCCCCGTCGCGATCGCGCACCCGGCATCCATCGGGCACGGGCTGAATCTGCAGGACGGCGGGCATATCATCATCTGGTACGGCCTGACGTGGTCGCTGGAGCTGTACCAGCAGGCGAACGAACGGCTCAATCGTCCGGGGCAGCAGCACGTCTGCCGGATCTACCACATGATTCTGAAGGGCACCTACGACGAGCGCGTACTCGCAGCCCTCGCCCGGAAGGACAAGGGGCAGGCCGCTGCGCTGGACGCTCTGCGGCTGGATATTCTGGGAGGGAGAGCATGAAACGAGGACACGGGAAACCATACCACGACCGCGATCTTGACCGGCTGAAGCCGAACGAGCGCGCCGTGCTGCACACGTACTACGACACCGACCTCTCCTGGGAGCAGGTCGCGGACGCTCTGTGCTATTCCGTTTCCCGCGTCTACCAGATCCGCCGGGCAGCACTCGACCGCATACTCTCCATTGACAGGCGGAAAAAACGAGGGTAGAATAAAAGAGATAGGAGCCGCGCGTGTAGTACCATCTGCACTGGTGCCGACACACCGAAGCGCCGCGCCTGTCGGGTCTCTCCGTAGCTGTTCCGAAGGCACAAACCGAAAGAACGAGCTGCCGCGATCCTCCCAGCTGCGGACGACCACAAAAGCCCGCGGATAGGCGTAGGGGGTGTGTTTGGAACGCGCTGCCCCGCTTCGCGTATAGGTGCCGACACGGGTGAACGCAACAAGAAAGGAAACCGGATGCCCTCCGGTGTTGACGGCGAAGGCTTAGGCTGTGAAGGACCGCTCACTGTCGACAGATCGTGCTCGCTTCTAAGGCGCAACGTCCCCCCGATGTGACGGAGCGGCGGGCAAGGTCTGACGGCGTGCCGACCCTTACGAGGCCGTCCGGGTGTAGCACCGTAGCAACACGGCGAGCGTTAACTACACCGCCAGCCGCAGGGGAACCGGACACCCCGCTGCGGTGAGTGCAGCCAAGGGGGCGGGGTCAAATCCCTGTCCGCGCCGCTTCGGCTCAACGTGCCGGAGCCACGCGCAAATTTTCGCAAAAGTTTCGATCTGAAAAAGTTTCAGAAAAAGTTTCAGCCCGGAAGCCGTCAAGCCTCCGGGCGTTCGTGTTTGTAGGGGTTACCCTTTTTTGTTTGGGCACAATTTGGACACAGTAGCCGTCTTTTTCGGTCTTTTTCAGCGGCTTTTAAGAACATTTGTTCGAGCTGAAAACGGGCAAAGAAAAACGCCGAAACCCTTATATATCAACGGTTTCAGCGTTTTCCCTTTGGTGGAGATGAGGGGGATCGAACCCCTTACCTCTTGAATGCCATTCAAGCGCTCTCCCAAGTGAGCTACACCCCCACAGGACACAACCTATTATACCCGAAAAACAGGAAATGTCAAGGCTTTTTTGAAAGTTTTTTTGCGCGTGCGGGATCAGAACGCGCCGCACAGCAGCACAATCGACAGCGTACCGGCAATCAGGCCGATCCACTGCTTTTTGGAGAACTTCTCTTTCCAGACGATCAGGCCGATCGCCAGCGTGATCAAAATCGCCACGCCGTTGACAAGCGGGAAGAATATGATCGCGTCCATCGCGCCGGCAAGATAGGTGTTGATCTGGTTGCAGATCGCAATGCCGACGCCGCTGAGCAGGACATAGATCACTGTCTGCCTGCGCTTTTTCGGCTGCCAGGCTGTCAGCGTTTCATGCCGGACGCGTGAATGTACGACCGTCAACACAGCGGAAAATACCGCATAGACCACAAACGCAATCAGCAGGAACATGCCCAGCTCCTGCTTCTGCGGGGAGTTCTGGTGCACCTTTTGCAGCACGCCGAGCGCACCGTTGAACACGAACGCCGCAATGCACAGCACCAGCCAGCGAAACGACATGCCGCGCGTGTCGTTCTTTTTGTCCATGGCGAAGATGAACGAGAGCAGCATCAGCGCTATGCCCGCGTACTGGCCGATCGTGATCGCCTCGCCGTACAGCGCCATACCCGACAGCGCCGGAATCACCATGGCGCAGAAAATGATCGTGTTGGTATACGACAGCGGTCCCGTCTGCAGCGCCATCATGTTCAGCACCGTATACCCCGCCGTGCACACGCCGTATGCCGCGCCCATCCAGACGGTGTATGCGTCCGGCACGCACAGCTCCCGCTTGGCGACGCTGATGATGAATAACGTCACAAGCGACAAAACGGACGACGCCGTATTGAACAGATACAGATCGCCGTTGTGGACGGCGCATTTTTTGCTGAAATCATTGCGCGCAACGGCGCAGGCAAAAACGCTTGACAGGATTGTAACAGCCAGCAGAATATAATTGAGCATACATCTTTCCCCCGATTCCCGTACATTATAACAAATCCGGCGCATTTTGCAAGAGGGTAGCGAAAAATACAGGTTGCAGTTTTCCGCCCGGATATGCTATAGTATAGCAAAGAAAAGGATGTGGGGACGATGGACAAAAAAGAAAAAGCGCTGTTCGCCGTGAACGCGCTGAAAAAAGAATATCCCGACAGTATCTGCTCGCTTGTGGCACAGGATCCGTTCCAGCTTCTGGTGGCGACGCGTCTGTCGGCGCAGTGCACGGACGCGCGCGTCAATCTCGTGACGCCCGCCCTGTTTGCCGAATTCGGCACGCCGCAGACGATGGCCGCCGCGCCGGTCGAACGGGTAGAGGCGCTGATCCGCTCGTGCGGCTTTTACCACACCAAAGCGCGCGATCTTATCGCCATGGCGCAAATGCTTGTCGCCGAACACGACGGGCGTGTGCCCGACACCATCGAGGCGCTGACCGCGCTGCCCGGCGTCGGCCGCAAAACGGCCAACCTGATCTGCGGCGACATCTACGGCACACCCGGCGTTGTGGTCGCGGACACGCACCTGATTCGCATCACGAATCTGCTCGGACTCGTGCGCACCAAGGACCCGTACAAGGTCGAGCTTGCGCTGCGGGAGATCCTGCCTGCGGACGAAAGCAACGATTTTTGCCACCGGTGCGTGCTGCACGGGCGTGCCGTCTGCATCGCGCGCCGCCCGCAGTGTGCAGCCTGCTGCCTGCAAAGTGTGTGCGACAGCGCCGGCTAAAACAGAAAATGCGCCGCGGCCGCATACGTCAGCGCGCCCGCAAGCGCCGCGCCGATGACGGCGAGAATCTGCATTGCCCTGCGTCGGCGCACCAGTGTGGCCGGCGGTTTGCCTGCATTGCTCATCATTCCCGCGCGCTCGCGCAGCTTTCCTTCGCTGACCGTGGAATACTCCGGTTTAACCACAAAAAAGATCCGCTCAAAATAGTCGCAGTCCGTCTGCGTGATCTCCACGACCTGACGGTTGACGCCCTTAATCATACGCCGCATCGCCCTTTCTTTCGGTTGTTTTGAGATAGTTTTGCCATGCCGCCGGCGGATTATTCCGTTCGCCGGAATACGGCATTTTTCCCTTTCGGAACGGGTTTTCGGTGAATAACCCTGTGGAAAGTGTGCATAACCGGCGCGGAAACTGTTGAACTGCAACCATTTTTTAACTGTGAATAAGTCTTTTTCCATCCCGGAAAACAGGAGGGTTTTATGAAGCGATTTCATCGGGCGGCGTGCGCCCTGCTTATGCCGGCTGCCGCCGTCGCCGCCGTCGAGTGTTTCTATCTGCCGCGGTATCTGCGCGACGACATCACCGTCACGCCCGGCACGGACGGTCCGATCTGCGTCATGAGCGCCAACGTACGCTGCTGGAGTCCGACGGACATCGGCAAACGAAGCTGGTTCTACCGCGCGCCGCTGGTGCTGCGCAGCATCGCCGACGCCCGGCCGGATATCCTGGGGCTACAGGAAGTCACGCGGCTGCACTACGCGCATCTGCAAAAAGCCATGCCCGACTATGAGAGCGTACTGACCTACCGCGACGGCAGCCCCCTATCCGAGGGGTGCCCGATTTTCTTCAATACACAAAGATTTACATGCACGGACGCCGGTTCGTTCTGGCTGAGCGAAACGCCGCAGACGTGCAGTAAGGATTGGGGCGCGGCGTTCCCGCGCGTGTGCACCTATGTGCTGCTGCGCGAAAAGGCGACGGACAAGCCCCTCGCCGTGTTCAACACGCACCTCGATCATGTGAGCGAAGAGGCACGCATCCGCGGAATCGGCGTCGTGCTGGATAAGCTGCGGCAGTTCGGCGATCTGCCGTGCGTGCTCATGGGCGATCTGAACGCCGGTGAGGACAGTGAAACGTACCGCGCGGCGACCGATCTGTTCGACGACGCAAAATACCGCACTGCCGATCCGCCGGCAGGGCCGACGTACCAGAACTGGGGCAAGGCGCCGGACAGAGAAAACATCGACTACTTTCTGATTTCCAAAACCGGCGTCTACGTGGCCGAGTACCGCATTGCGGACACGCTGTACGACGGCGTTTATCCCAGCGACCACTTTCCGATCCTCTTGCGGATTACGCTCGAATAAACCGACAAATAAACTTACTACGGGTTGTCATCGACGGTGCAACCCGTTCTTTTTTATTCTCCGGAAGTGAAGGAGAGCAGCAGCATACCGGCGGTCGTGTGCAGCGGCCGCCTCTTTCTTTTCGGAAGGGAGTGTATTATGCAAGTTTTTGACGTTCTGCTGGACACCAAAACCACCGGAAGTCAGCAAACCGTCTCTCTGTATCAGGGCGAAAACGCGATCAAGAATCTGCGCATCACCTTGCTGCAGAACGGTCATCTTTACTGTGTCCCGTCCGGCTATGCCGCCGTATTGCGCGGTGAGAAACCGGACGGGACTTCGCTTACCCACGCCTGTCAGATCCGCAGCGGTCAGATCTGGTATCAGCCGACCGCGCAAACCACCGCGGCCGTCGGTACCGTTCGCTGCCAGATATTTCTCTACGGCGAAAACGGCGCGCTGCTGGCGTCGCCGGAATTTTCCATCGACGTTGCCCAGGTGCTCTCCGGCGTTGAGCTGCCGGAAAGCGCGGACGAATCGGACACGCCGGATATGCCGACGCTCCTGGCGCTCTGTCTGACGGAGGATGGACATGCTCTGTGCGTCAACGGCGAGCCGCTCAGCGTGCGTGTGCCTTGTGTCGAGACGCTGCCGCAGAGCGGCGCGGCGGGCGACGTTGTGTATCTGACCGGCGAGGGGCTGTACCGCTATGCCGACGGCTGGCACAAGCTGACGGACGACGGTCTGGAAGCCGCTGTTGCGGCATTGGCCGACGATGTGGACGCGCTCCAAAGCGCTATGCCGACCGCACAGGACAAAACCGCGTGGAACAGCGCGGCGGAAGACGCGCATACGCACGCGAACAAAACCGCGCTGGACGCGATTACTGCCGCCAAAACCGGCGGGTGGGACTCTGCTGCGAATGCATCGCACACACATGCCAATCAACGTGTGCTGGACGATCTCGGCGCGCAAAACGGCGTGTTGACGCTGGACGGCGAGACGGTCGGGATTGAGATCGTCAATGCGCTGCCGTCGGAAGTGACGGTCGGGAAGCTGATCTTCAACACCACGGGAAGGTATTTCCATCTCGGCCGCCGGCGCGCCAACGGCACAAAAGAATGGCTGGCCGTCATCGACCACAGCCATCTGAACAAATCCGTGATCGACAAGATCAGCGAACGGGACGGCCGGATGCTCTTTGACGGTAAGCCGATCGCGTCTGATGATGAAGAAGACGACGTAACGCTGCTGTCGCTTACGGCATACGACGCGCTGTCTCTGCGCGACGACTTCACGGGTGTCGGTACTCTGGACGACGTGCCGATCTACGTGCTGGATAACGTAGGTTACGGGTTCGGCCTGTACGAAGACGCGAACGATCCCGGCAACTGCGACAGCGTGTCCGTGGGCGAAGTGTGGGACGACGATACGGGACTGCCTGTGCGGTTTGTGCGCGTAGTCCGCAGCGGGACAGGCTATACGCGCTGGTCGCGCGACTGCACAGTGGATGGTCACGCGTTTTCGCGCGGCATCTGGTACACGAACAACACCGCAACGGCCGCGCCGTCGTTTGCGGGCTTTACGCCGACCGCGCTCGAAGTGTGCGGCGAATGGTACGACGATCTGTCCGATCTGCCGGACAAGGCCGCGTCCGCGCTGCGCAGTCTCTCGCAGCTTGTCAACGTTTCGGCTGCGGCCATGGGCACGATCCGCGTACCGGAAAACGCTGTGCAGCGGTTCGCCGGATCGTTGAAGGACGGGATGCATTTCTCCTACACCGCGCACGACGACATGACGCTCGACTTTCCGACGCTCCTGTGGTCGGATGCTGTGTCCGTCATTGTGCTCGATCTGCACTGCTTGCAGAATATCGAACTGACCCTGCCGCGTGAAAAACTGCTGGACGGCGGTACGCTGCCGAACACCACGGCGGGCGAACACACACTG
>JAFSYM010000135.1 GCA_017450005.1 Clostridia bacterium | reverse complement strand
TTGCCGCCGAACATATCCTGAATATTGCCGATCAGCACTTCCATGGCGGGTGCGCCGCTGTTGACGGTCGGAACCGACGCAGTGATGACGTCTTCCACGTCAAAGGTTTCCGTTTTCATTTCGGGTTTCTCATATTTCTTTCTCATGACGTTTCCCCCTTATGCGTTCACAAAGCAGGCTTTGGCCGCTTCGCCGTAGGCGTACAGCGCTGCGCCGAGCGTTTCAGTTGCGGCGTTGTTGGCCATCATCTTCGCAAAGTCGTTGCCCGCGAAGGTGATTGTGCCGAGGCCGTCGATCGCAACCGTGATCGTTTTGTCCATTTCCTCCGCCAGCACGCCCGTGACCTCGATCAGAATGCTGCCGCTCAGATTCTTGACAAAGCGTGCGTTCAGCGTATCGGTGATCGTGCCGTCCGCATATGCGGCGCGCACGGTATATCCGGCAGCTTCGGCTTCGGTGATATTCTTCATGTAGAAGCGGAACTCCGGCTTCGTCAGCGCCATAAAGGAGACGCTCTGTATTTTCCCCGTCGTGTCGCTGAACTGCGTCTGCCATGCTTTCGCGTCGTCCGCAGACAGGCCGTTCAGTGCTGACATCGTTTCGTCCGTATAGTCAAAGAAGTTGCTTGCCGCCTGCCCGTAATCGAGCACCGCCTGCGCGAGCGCTGCGACTTCGGGTTCATATCCGCCCGCGATCAGGGTGTTGCAGTACTCCTTGACGTTTGCGTCGAGTGTTTCACCGTCGATATACACGGTCACGGTGTCGGCGATCTGCGCGGGCGCGATCTGCACCGCGATCTTGTACAGGCCGCCCTCAACCCGCGGCAGGGAACTGAAATCGGTGAACGTTTCGCGCTGTTCCACGCCGCTCAGGTCCTTGTAGACAACCGTCACATTCTGTGCATTGCGCGCGTCGAGGTCGAGCCGCAGGTTCACGCCGATCTGATCGCCGATTGTCACGCTGATCTGATCCTGCGGCGTGTTCTCCTCCCACTGCGCGGTCAGCGTCACATCGGTATTGCCGCATACAAACGGAGTGCCGGGGGGAAGGATATTATCGCTCGGTGCAGGTGTGTCGCCGCTCGTTGCTCCACTGCCGGCGGTAACCTTCCAGCCGAGGAACGTATGGCCGCTGCGGACGGGGCTTTCGGACAGTCTGAACGTGGTGCCCTCATTGAGCGTATACGTTTTCGCTTCCGTTGAATTGTCTTGCCACCAGCCGCCGTTCGGGTCAAGGGTCAGCGTAATAAGTTTCTGCGACCACTGCGCGGTCAGCGTCACGTCGGTATTGGTGCATACAAACGGAGTGCCGGCTAGAAAGATATTTCCGCTCGGTGTAATTGTGTTGCCGCTCGTTGCTCCACTGCCGGCAGTAACCTTCCAGCCGAGGAACGCATGGCCGCTGCGGACGGGGCTTTCGGACAGTCTGAACGTGGCGCCCTCATTGAGCGTATACGTTTTCGCTTCCGTTGAATTGTCTTGCCACCAGCCGCCGTTCGGCTCAAGAGTCAGCGTAATCATGTGCAGCGTCCACTTTGCGCGTACCACACCGGTCAACGAGCCGAGGAGTTGAATTTGATTACCGTCCACCAGCATTCCGTCTCCGGACACGACTTCCCAGCCATCGAAAAGATAACCGTCGCGGGCGGGAGGTTTAGTCATTGTGAACGTGCTGTTCCCGGTCTGCGCGTACGTTTGCGCATTCGTCAAACCGTTCCACCATCTGCCGCCGTTCGGGTCGAACGTCAGTGTATAATGGTTCTGCGTCCATATCGCGCATACCGTACCGTCCGACTCGCCGAAGATATACGCACAGCCGTCCAGCGTTCCGTCGCCGTCCGTGACTTCCCAGCCATTGAAGCTATAGCCGTCGCGGACAGGCGTGTCGGACAGCATGATCGCGGTACCGGCGGTTCCTGTATAGCTTTTACTGTCCGTTGAGCCGTCCGTCCATCTGCCTGCGTTCGGGTCGACGTTCAGAACGTATTCGACTTGTACCCACGGTGCGCTCAAACGGAACTCGGCCGCAGCGCCGAACTGCACCAGTTCACGGGCGAAATCGGCCACGATGCCGGTCTCTGAATCCGAATAGATAACCTGCAGATTGTCGCATCCGTCAAAAACCCAAGGTATATTCGTGCTCGGCCAGTCCGCAAACGCATGACCGGTTTCAATCATCTCAAGGTAATCAGGATCATCCGGGTAACTGTAGTGCGTGCAGCACGGGATATCCGTCACGCCGGACGGGATATAAACGCTCTCCAGCGCCGTACAGTTCATAAAAACCATATTCTCGACAACGCGATCCGGATAGCCGAGCACGCGCAGAGAATCCGGCAGCGTGATCTCAGTCAGGGAAGTACATCTGGAAAAAGCCGTCGCGCCGATCCGCTCCAACTGCGAGGACGCGGAGAATGTCACGCTTTCGAGCGCCGTGCAAGAGCCGAATGCCGCCACACCGATGTCCGTCACGGACGCCGGGATCGCGATACTGTCCAGCGCGCTGTCCGCATTGAACGCGCCGGCCGGGATCGCGGTCAGATTCTCGGACAGCCGGATGCTCCACAAATTCTCGCAAAACTCAAAAGAGAATTCGCCGATGCTCGTGACCGTGTCCGGCATTGTGATCTGCTGCACCGTTGTGCAGCCGGAGAACACATAGTCGCCGATTGCCGTGACCGTACCGCCGCCGAGCGCGGACGGAATCGTCACATTCGCGCTGCTGCCGCTGTACGCGGTAATCTTAACGCCGCTGCTTGTGTATTCGTATGTCCAGTCGCCTTCCTGCACAGACCGGGATTCTTCGGCGAACGCCAGCGGCGCCGCGGCGGTCATCAGCAGCACGCAGAGCGCTATACTCAACGCAGCCTTTAACCATTTTTTCATGATGATAACTCCTCTCCTTGCGGGAATACAATTTCCCTGCTCTGTTTTCAAAATAGCATAACGTCCGGTAAGATACAACCGAAACGGCGTGAACCGATTTGTTTTCGGCGTGAACAGAAAAAGCGGACGCAGCCACAGCCTTTTGGCTGTGTTCCGCGTCCGCAGAGGGGGGCTGGAAAAGATTACGGATTGCCGCCGAACATATCCTGAATATTGCCGATCAGCACTTCCATGGCGGGTGCGCCGCTGTTGACGGTCGGAACCGACGCAGTGATGACGTCTTCCACGTCAAAGGTTTCCGTTTTCAT
>JAFSYM010000134.1 GCA_017450005.1 Clostridia bacterium | reverse complement strand
ATTGTTGCCGCTTTTCAGATAGCGTCTGATGTGACAACCCCTCCGAGCGCCTTTCGGCGCCCACCGTCTCGCCTGCCGGCTCGGTCGGCGCTTCTGCCTGCGGCAGAGGTGTCCACCGGACACCCGCGCCCTTACACAGGGGAGGCTAAAATATGGCGCTTGTGCAAAGGATGCAATCCTATCCCACAAAATTCCGTGAAGAACTTCTTTGTATTCACGCACAAACAGAGGCTATCCCGTTTTATGGTTAGCCGCCGCTAACCAGCGTTTAAAAAAATACAGCCCGTGCGGCTTTTTTTGTTGTCTTGTCGCTACGCAGTTAGCTTCCTCTAATTATAATAGCATGTTGACAGTATTTTTGCAAGAGCTTTTTGAAAAATGTATGGATGCGCAAAACAATCAAGAGAATCAAAAAAATGCCCTTCGAGCCGCACAGCTATTTATCGCTATGCAGCCCATAGGGCGTAACTATGTCTGTGTTTGCTTTTCCGGGATCTGCAGCACCTGGCCGATTTAATAGCCCAGCGACGAAAGATGTGTCTGAACCGTGTTCCGGACGCTGTCCTGCTGATTCTGACAGTCATTGCCACGAACAGCAAAACCTTCCAGCACCTGTGCATCCGGGCAGGCTGACGCGAGCTTTCTGTCGAAACCAGACAAACCGCTGCCTTCGTGTGTGGAAAACGGCACAAGTTTTTTGCCGGAGAAATCATTGTTCTCAAACACGGTGTACAGAATCATCGGCCAGTCTCCCCACCAAACGGGCGCACCGATGAAGATCGTATCATACCCGGAGAGATCGGGCAGCGTTCCCGCATAGGCGGGTCTTGCGTTGTCGCGCTGTTCCTGCTTGGCCACGTCCGTCAGTTCCTTGTACTTTTTGGGATAATGATCGTCGGCAGGAACAATCTCAAACAAATCCGCTCCGGTCTGCTGTGCGATCATCTCCGCGACGATTGCGGTATTGCCCTTGTCGATCACGCCGACCGTGTACTGTTCGCCGGTGCGGGAAAAATAGATCACCAACGTGCGGTTTCCGCTTACCGATGCGTCGTCCGGCTCGTCTGATCGATTTGTCGGCTGTGCCGGCAGTGCTTGCATGCTGCCGGACGTACTGCCCGGCGTGCTGTTTGTTTTTGCATTGCCGCATCCGGCGGCGCTGCACGCCATTGCAAGAATCAGGATGATCGCGCAAACCGCCTTTATTCTGCTTTTCAACGTGTATCGTCTCCTTTCAAAAACGCCCAAGCTCTCTGCGGCTGAACGTCTTCTGACCGTTCAATACTGCATTCCGAATTGGTTTATGCCCGCTCAAACTGCGGACGCCATGCGGCAAACTGCACGAGCTGCGCGTCCGTGCGGTGGTAATACCGCTCGCCCTTGTCGAGCTTTGCGATCTGCGCCATCTCCGCATCGGTCAGCGTGAAGTCCAGAATATCCAGATTGTCGCGGATATGGTCGACGTTTTTGCTGCCGGGGATCACGACAAAGCCCATCTGCGTGTGCCAGCGCAGGATCACCTGTGCGGGCGTTTTGCCGTATTTCTTTCCCAATTCCGCAAACACCGGCTCCTGTAAAAGCGCTTTGTCGCCGTGTCCGAGCGGGTACCAGCTCATCAGACGGATGCCGTATTTGTCGAGCGTTTTGCGCAGCTCGCTCTGTGTGAAATACGGATGTGCCTCGGCCTGCATGAACTGCGGTGCGATTTCCCATTTGGTTTCCAGCTCGGCAATGTATTTACCTTCGAAGTTAGAGATGCCGATGGATTTTGCTTTACCTTCTCTGTACGCTTTTTCAAGCTGTCTGTACCCGGCAAGCCAGTTTCCGGCCGGCTGATGGATGTACAAAAGATCCACATAGTCCACGCCCAAACGCTCCAGCGTTTCCTCCACGGCGTTCGGGTTTTCGTATTCGCTCGGCCAGAGCTTGGTGGACAGGAAGACGTCTTCCCGCCGGATGCCGATTTGGCGCATACCGCGTCCGCAGGCGCGTTCGTTGACGTAGGCGTTTGCTGTATCGACCAGCGAATAGCCCATCTTCAGTGCTTCGCGCACGCTGTTTTCCGCCTCAGCGGGAGAGAGCATAAAGGTACCGATACCGATGAGCGGACACTCCAGATTGTTGTTTAACGTAATGGTTTCCATTTTCTTATCCTCCGTTATTTTCAATATACTGACGCTTTGGAGGACGTAAACCTCCACGCGCCGTTCTCTTTGCGCAGGGTGAAGTCGCCGCGCAGCCGCCAGCTATTCCTTCTTCCGCCGTAGACAGCAGCAAGAACACGGCTTTTGCCGATCAATTCCGCTGTGTCACCGTGTACGGTCGCTTCGATGCTGTCATGCTCGGCGGCGTAGTAGTTGAATGTGCCATCGAGCAGTCCGCGCAGAAACGTCTCTTTCGACTGCCGCACGCCGGTCATGTGCATCAGCACATAGTCGTCCGCCATCAGGCGGCGCAGTCCGTCGGCATCCTTGCCGATCATATATTTCCAGTATGTCCGGTACAACTCCCGGACGGCTTCCCTCTCGTCCATCGGCTCAAAGAACGCCGTTTTGGGAAAGCCACTTCTGCACGGCAGGCTTGGCGTTGGCCGCACTGCCGCCCGTGACGGAGAGACCGCGCTTGACCGCTGCGCCGGGGCAGGCTTTCTGAATGTCGCGCTCGCTGTGTCCCATACCGCTGCCCTCGTTCGTACACAGCGGCAGGATCGTCTTGCCGGAAAAGTCGAACGCTTCGAGGAACGTCAGTACAGCCATCGGCACCGTGCCCCAGTAGTTCGGGTACGCCAGAATGATCGTGTCGTATGCGTCGATGGACTCCGGCAGAGAAACCAGCGCCGGTCTTGCGTTGGCGCGCAGGTCCTTTTTCGCTTCGTCGATGCAGGTCATGTATACGGGCGAATACGGCTGCTGCATCTCGATTTTGAATACGTCTGCGTCGAGCAGCTCTTTCATACCGTCGCAGACTATCTCCGTATTGCCGACCTTGACGTAGCGCATTGCGCCCGCAAAGTAGTTTTCGTCCGCTCTCGAAAAGAATGCGATCAGTGTTTTTGCCATGGTGGTGACCTCTTTTGTTTTTCTGTCTTTATTATACGCCATTGCTATTGCAAAGTCCAATCGAATTATTGTATAATAGATTGAAATATTAAATAACAAGGTGAAAACGATGACAACCAAACAGATTGACTATTGCATAGAGCTTGCACGGACGCTGAACTTCAGCCGCGCAGCGGAAAACCAGTTTGTCAGCCAACCGACGTTCTCTTATCAAATCAAACTGCTGGAGGAGGAGATCGGCTTTGCGGTGTTCCAGCGCAGCGGCAAAGGCGCGTCGCTCACGCCGGCCGGCGCGCAGTTCGTGAACTACCTGACCGGTATGCGCGAGGACCTGAAACGCGCAATCGAGCAGGGGCAGAATTTCAGTGCGAAATATAAAGACAGCATCTCGATCAGTTTGATGGTGCGGCAGGCGGTTTTCTTTCTGCCGGAGGCGATGCGGATGTTTGCGCATACGGCGCCGGACGTACAGATCATGCCGAAGTTTCAGTACGAAAACGGTGTGGACGGCTTTCTCAAGGGCGATACGGACGTTTTGTTCGCATTGAAAGAACAGACCAGACAGCTCTCAAACTGTACGGTACACGATCTGTTCGAGAGTCGGATCTATTTGATTGCGCAGAGAGACGACCCGCTGTCGCAGAAAAACCGCGTCACAGAAAGCGACCTGTACGGCAGGACGCTGATGGTCGGCGGCGGTTCGCCCGCGGCGCTCAAGGCCGTGCAGCACCGCCTGATTGCCACCGGAAAGATCGACTATTTCAATAGCGCGGATCACGACACGACGCTGACGAACGTCGCTGCCGAACGCGGCGTCTGTCTGGCGCCGGGCTTTCTGAACGACCACAGCGGACAGTTTGCGTGGATTCCGTTCGACTGCGAAGAGTCTTTCTCCTGTGTGCTTTGTACGCATAAGGACGACAAACGGACTGCGCTTCAGGAATTTCTGTGCATTCTGAAAACACTGTATGTGCAAGCTGTGGCGTTTCCGCTGTGAACTCCGCCGAAGTAAAATCAACTTTGACACCTCGTAAATGCGGAAAATCTATAGGTCAGCGGTATTGCGGAACGCCTGTAATCATTTCAGGCGCGTACGCATAATAGCCGTTTACGCCTTCGCTGGACCAGTGGATCGTTCTGTATCCGGCACGCTGCAAATTCGGCACGGGCACCGGACCCGCGATTTGTCCGAATCCCGGTTTTGCATACACAAGACGATTGTCCGAAATGCCTGTTGTATGAACGTATACCCTGTTCGTATCGGCGGTGTGACCACCAGTGCATCGCCGATGCTGCCGGTCGACGTGTAATCATCTGAAGTGCTGTCCGTCCAGGTACCGTCCGTGAGCCGGAACGTCACCGTACCCGCAAGCACCGGTACTGCCGTGAACGTGCAGGACAGCAGCACGGCACACGCCAGCAGCAAACCGCCGATGCGCTTTACCATAATACTCTTTTGTTTCATATTGTTCCCTCCATTTATTATGATTTCAACAGGGGAAATTTTTTGTAGCGAGCAATACTCCGGTTCGCAACCGAATCGGCGTGAACCGATTTGTTTTCGGAGTGAACAGAAAAAGCGGACGCAGTCACAGCCTTTTGGCTGTGTTCCGCGTCCGCAGAGGGGGCTGGAAAAGATTACGGATTGCCGCCGAACATATCCTGAATATTGCCGATCAGCACTTCCATGGCGGGTGCGCCGCTGTTGACGGTCGGAACCGACGCAGTGATGACGTCTTCCACGTCAAAGGTTTCCGTTTTCAT